>NZ_JAUBTF010000048.1:0-58014 GCF_036702355.1 Microcoleus sp. D3_18_C4 | reverse complement strand
GTGACAAGGCAGGAATTCCCGCATTACTTAAATTTGTTGAAGATTCAAACTCTGATGTGCGTAGGAATGCGGCAGAGGCCTTAGGCAAAATTGGTGACAAGGCAGGAATTCCCGCATTACTTAAATTTGTTGAAGATTCAAACTCTGATGTGCGTAGGAATGCGGCAGAGACCTTATGCAAAATTGGTGACAAGGCAGCAATTTCCGGATTACTTAAAATTGTTGAAAATTCAAACTCGGATGTGCGTAAGAGTGCGATAGATGCTTTAATCGAAATTGGTGACAAGGCAGCAATTTCCGGATTACTTAAAATTGTTGAACATTCAAACCGTTATGTGCGTAAGAATGTGGCAGATGCCTTAGGCAAAATCGGTGACAAGGCAGCCATTTCCGGATTACTTAAACTCCTTGAAGATTCAAACTCGGATGTGCGTAGGAATGTAGCATATACCTTAGGCAAAATCACTAAGCAGCACACAGAAGGAGTCGTCCCCTATCTCCCGCACCTCCTCACCTTAATTCCCTCCGAATCCGGCAAAGAAGTTCACGGCCTCATCCTTGCCATCCAAGCCACCTGCGAATACTATAACTACACGATACGTCAGTTGTCCCTAGCACCGCACCCAGCCAAACCACCCCAACCAAACGAGATCCTTGCTAACATTGACGAAACCACTCAGCAAATCTACAAAACAACAAAAGAAATGTCTGATAAACCCACCCAAGACTTCTCCAATTCTACTTTCCACGCCCCTTTCAACTTCGGAGATAACCACGGCAATCAAGCCCAAAATATCACCTTCACCGCCCAGCAATCCTCCCCTGAAGCTGCACTCAATGCAGTGGTGCAAATCATTCAGGCATTAGAAAAAAAGCATACAGAAGTGCAAGACGAGGAACAAGCACGCAATATTATTGATGCAGAATTTAAGGAAATCAAAGAGCAAAAACCCATCGAGTGGCAAAACCTAATCAACGTCAAACGGCTTTACAACGGTGGCAAAAAAGCAGCGGTAAAAGTTGGCGAACACTTCACCGAATCAAACCCCTGGGGCAAAGGACTTGTTGCCTTCATTGAAGGCGTATCCGAAGACGTGAAATAGCCAGCCAACCCAAAAGTTTGGTGAAATATTGCAACATTTTTAATAAGGCTTTCAGGGCGGGCGAGACGCCCACCCCAGAAGAAAATTTACTCTTTGTGGAACAGGCAAGATGCCTGTTCCTGACAGAGATGCAAGAGGTAAAATAAAACAGCAGTAAGCTCTATGCAAACCCGAGGCTAACAGCATGATTCAAAATCCCGCATACTATCAGATGGTGCTAGACACCTTGTGCGCCGCCCTAGAGGATGCCCGCCCCGCTGTCAGGGCGAAAGCAGCAGAATCACTGGGAAAAATAGGAGATGTCGCGCGCCCACATTAGTTAAAGCCTTCAAAGACACCTCGCCAGAAGTCCGTTCCAGCGTCATCCAAGCCCTCGGACAACTGATACTAAATGAGGCTTAAATACTCCTTTCATTTCTTAGTCCCCCTCTGCTCGGACTTCGTTTGTGTAGACGCGATTTCAAGATCCGAGTAATCTTATCATTTCATACATTCAACCATCTGCTGTTCGAGCTTAGCCAACAATGTATCAACATCTGTTGCGGCTTCCTCAAAACAAACAGGAGGTTCAGGCTTAGGTTCAAAAAGAATTAACTTAATTTGACCTTCGCCGATCGCCAAAATCGCCACTTCTGTCTCAGGTTTGTGAGCATTCAACACACCTACAACTTCCTGAATATGACTTTTTACTTGACGGTTCAACTCCTCAACCGCCTCTTTCTTACAATACACAAAACGCGCAGTTTCTGCAACATCAATTGCCAAAATCTCCTCGCTTTCCTCTCCCCTTTCCAGAAATAGCCCCCAAGCCAAAGCAGCCAATTCATTTTGATTAGCTTTCACGAATTTATCTAATTTGCGGCTCCAGCTATTTTCGTTGGGTTTGGACTCAGGGCTATCAAATAGAAACATTTTCTCTTCTTGCTTGTAGAAACTAATATTTTGCAGTCAGTTGTCAGTTAGCAGTTGGCGGTTGGCAGTTGGCTGTTGACTGTTGTCATTAGTTACCCATGCCCAATGGCCCATCCCCAATTACAAATTAGCAATTCCCAATTACCCAAAACCGCTGCGTTTCTATCTTATACCAGATTGCACACGCCAGAGCGCCGCATAAATTCCGTCCTGTTCGATCAGTTGTTCGTGCTGCCCCGATTCTACCACCAGCCCCTCTTCCATGACACAAATGCAATCGGCATTGCGGACAGTAGAAAGACGGTGGGCGATCGCAATTGTAGTGCGATTTTTGGTGATTCGTTCGAGCGATCGCTGAATTGCCGCCTCAGTCTCGTTATCCACCGCTGAAGTAGCTTCGTCAAGAATCAAAATCGGCGGATTCTTCAAAACAGCCCGCGCAATTGCAATTCGCTGCCGCTGCCCCCCCGACAATTTTTGACCGCGTTCCCCTACAATAGTGTTGTAACCGTCCGGCAATTGGGCTATAAACTCGTGCGCTTCCGCAATTTTAGCAGCATTTACTATCTCTCGATTAGTTGCCTCAAAACTGCCGTAAGCAATATTTTCTGCCACCGTACCGTGAAACAAAAACACATCTTGACTCACCAATCCGATCGCTCTCCGCAAATCTTTTAAATTCAGGTTATTTAGTTCTATACCGTCGAGATAAATATTGCCGTGCTGTACCTCGTACAGCCTCAAGATTAGTTTCACCAGCGTACTTTTTCCCGAACCAGTAGCGCCAACAATCGCAGTAGTTTTTCCCGCAGGCAGAGTCAGAGAAAAATACTGCAAAATCGGCTTTCTTTGATTGTAAGAAAAAGTAACATTTTTAAATTCCAACTCACCCTTAATCGAACTAACAGGCCGCCGAATATCACCCGTATGAATTGCGATCGGAGTATCCAACAAATTCATCACCCGATTAGTAGAAGCCATGGCGCGCTGGTATTGATCCAGAGTATCTCCCAGGCGAGTCAGCGGCCACAGCAACCGCTGGGTCAAAAACACCAAAACGCTGTAAGTTCCCACAGACAACCGGCCCGCCACCACCTCCAAACCGCCCAGAAATAGCGTTGCAATAAACCCCAAGAAAATCACAACCCGAATCAGCGGAATAAAAGCAGCCGAAAGTACGATCGCCCGTCGGTTGCTTTGGCGGTAAGCTTGGCTTTGTGCTTCGATGCGCTGAATTTCATAATCTTCGGAAGTAAAACTTTTAATAGTAGTAATTCCCATCAAATTATTCGACAGTTGTCCGTTCAGAAAACTCACCTTTTCCCGCACGTCAGCATAGAAAGGAGCAAGGCGATTTTGAAAGGCGATCGAACCCCAAATAATAAAAGGTATCGGCAGCATTGACAGCCCAGCAACACCAGGAGAGGCAGCAAAAAAAGCCGCGCCAATCACAACAACAGTGGTAATTACCTGAATCACCTCATTAGCACCGTCGTCCAAAAAACGTTCGAGTTGATTGATATCATCATTAAGAATAGAAATCAAACCGCCCGTGCTGCGTTCTTCAAAATAAGCTAATTCTAATTCCTGCAAATGGCTGTAAGCTTCCAGACGCAAATCGTGTTCAATATCCTGAGCCAAATTGCGCCACAAATAATCATAGGCATATTCAAAAACAGATTCCAAGGTCCAAACAATCAAACTCACAAAAGTAATAATTGCTAGTTGCCAAAAGACATCTTTTATGCCCCAGTCAGCGAGGATAGAATCTTGCTGTTTCACCACCACATCAACGGCAATACCGATTAATGCTGGTGGCGCTAAATCAAAGAATTTATTCAGCAGCGAACAGATACTTGCCAGCCAAGCTTTCAGGCGGTAACGGCGGCCGTACTTCAGCAGCCGCTTTAGGGGATGGACAGGTTTTAATGGATTTGGTGATGCTTGAGAATCATTCATAGGGCATGGGGAATGGGAAATAGGGCCGAGAATTAAAAATTAGTAGGGTGCTCGGCGCGCACCTTACCCTTGTTTAATTTTTAATTCTCAAATGCCCGGTTCCTAGGCTTTAAACGTTAACACTGGCTTCATTTTAGCGACTACACCAACTATTTGCGCCTCAACCTGAACGTCAATTACTGGTTGAATTGGCTTGTAAGCGGCCGGTGCTTCTTCGATTCTGCGTTCTTCGCGCCCGGTAATGCAATCTACGCCAGTTAATCCCAAAGCGCAGTCAGTTTTGTCAACACCTTTGCGACTCATATCGAAGCGCGATCGCGCTCTGCCGGCACCGTGAGAGGCCGCAAAAATCGATCGTTCCCCGAACCAACCAGCAAATAAGACGGCGCGCCCATCGAACCCGGTACAATTACAGGCTGACCAGAATGTGCGGGACAAGCGCCTTTGCCAGTTACCCAGCCGACACCTTCAGCTCAGGTAATATTGTGAGGCAAATCGTATACTAAGGGAGCTTCGACATCCCCGAAAACTTGCCAGCGCAGAAGTTCTGCTAGCAGCAAACGGTTGCCCCTCCCCACTTAAAGATAATACCTAACCGTCGTCACCACCCGACTTTTTTTAGCCCGCAAAGTCGCTTTCAAAAAGAAAGCAGTTTGATTGTGCAGCAGTCCCTCCCACCAATTTCGCGTCACAAAAGCCGGAATTATCAGCGTTAAATAAACTCCCGGTCGCTGCTCTTCAAACAAAGTCAAAAAGTGCGTCAAAGCCGAACTCACAGAACGGTAAGGCGAGTCCAGAATTTCCAAAGGAATATCTGACTGCAAATCTTTCCAAGCTAATTGTAATTTTTCTCGATCGGTCAAACCAATATCGACGTGAACTGCCACAACTTCATCAGCAATTAAACGAGCGTAATCAAGGGCCTCGAAAGTTCCCCGGTGCAATTGCCCGACTAACACCACTGCCGGATGTGTCACCGTCTTAACTCTAGGTCTGCGAAGATAAGACCTCGGTTCTATTCCCTGAATGCTCAACCGAGCCGCGACATACCGATAGTGTCGGTGAATAGCTAAAAATAGAGTGACTACGATCGGGATAGTTACTACGACAACCCAAGCTCCCAAAAGGAATTTTGTAGCGAGAATTACACCCAAAACTCCCGTTGTTGCCACTGCACCAATACCGTTCATCACAGCACTAACTTGCCAACCTTTACCTCGTTCCTTAAACCAGTGAATTACCATTCCCGATTGGGAGAGAGTAAAAGAAGTGAAAACTCCAACCGCATACAGGGGAAGCACCGCGCTCGTATTGCCTCGAAAGATGATAATTAAAAGAGCAGCGCAGAAGCTTAGCAGATTAATGCCATTAGAATAAACCAGGCGATCGCCCAACAGCGACAATTGCCTCGGCAAAAACCCGTCCCGGGCCAAAAAATAACAAAGTCGCGGAAAATCCGCATAACTCGTATTCGCCGCCAACAGCAAAATCAACAGAGTAGCTGCCTGCAAATAGTAATAAAATATACCGACACCAAAAATCTGTTTTCCCAACACAGAAAGGAGCGTTTCATGTTCTGTAGGAATCACCTGATAAATATGAGCCAAGTAACTAATTCCCAAAAACATTGCTCCCAGAATTCCCCCCATATAGCTCAAAGTCAGGCGCGCATTTTTCCATTCAGGAGGCTTAAAAGCCAACACGCCGTCTGATATGGCTTCAACTCCAGTCAGGGCTGTACAGCCCGCCGCAAAAGCCCGCGCCAGCAGAAATAATCCCAAAGGTTCCTTAGCTGGAATATTTTGTAATGTCGGCATAACATTACCTGTTGCCTGTTGGAATAAACCGCAGCCAATCAAAACAAAAATGCCAACGAGAAACGCATAGGTGGGAACCATAAATATATTTCCCGATTCCCGCAATCCCCTGAGATTGGCAAACATGATTAGGACAATAAAAACTAAGCACAGTTCAACTGTGTAGGGGTGCAGCGAGGGAACTGCTGAAGTCAAGGCCGCCACCCCAGCCGAAATACTGACAGTTACAGTTAAAATGTAATCAATCATCAGTGAAGCTGCGGCGATCAAACCAGGATAAATACCTAAATTTTCTCGGGCCACAATGTAAGCACCACCGCCGTTGGGGTACGCTTTAATTGTCTGTCGGTAAGACAGCGCCACGATCGCCAACAGTAAAATAATAATTCCCGAAATAGGCAGCGATAAACTCAAACTGCTACTCCCCGCTAGTAACAGTACCAGCAGAGTTTCTTGAGTAGCGTAGGCAACAGACGAAAGTGCATCGGAAGCCAGAACCGCTAGTCCTGTAGCGTTGCTCAACCGTTCATGAATAGATGCGCTAGTGGGGAGAGATTCACCTAGTAAAAATCGCTTGAGTCGAGAATAACTGTACATTGAAACTCAATATATAGGCATCCACAAATCATAATCTAGACGAGGACTGTTTTAAGTAATTTTTGGATCACAATTTGTAATTCTGTCTCGCTTGTTGAGTCAGCTTCAGCTTGTGTTCGAGAGCTTGCCAATTTTCCGCTTCGATATCAGTGATGAACTCGTCAAGACTGTCGCGGTAAATAGAGAGCGATCGCAACAATTCCTCTCGATTGTACTTTGCCACCATCACTCCCAGTTCGGGATTGCCACCCCCCACCCGGCTCGTGTCCCGAAAACCCGAACTCGCCAAATGTTGGGCTAAATTAACAATATCCCGATCGCCCTCTCGATCGCAGGCAGCAACCAGCGTCGCGCTCGCCATTAGCGGCAAATGAGAAATCCAAGCCACAGCTCGATCGTGCTCGATCGGCTCACATCGGTAAACTTTAGCACCCAGCAACCGCGCAATTTCCTCAACCTTATCCACCGCAAACGTCGGCGTCTGGGCAGTCGGCGTCACCACATAAGGCCGGCCCACAAACAAATCCGGTATCGCCGCCTCAATCCCGCTTTCAGCAGTCCCCGCCATCGGGTGTCCCCCCACAAAATTCGGCCACAGAGAAGACACAGCCTGCACTATGGGTGTTTTTACGGAACCGACATCGGTTACAATAGTATCAGGGGAAAGATAGGGCACCAACTCTCGGACGATCGGCTCGATCAACCCCAGTGGCGTGCAAATAAAAACCACATCGGCTGCTGCCATCAGAGACAGGTTTATGCTGGCTTCATTGACAACACCGCGAGCTTGCGCCCGATCGCAAGTCTGCTGCCGACTCGAAACCCCAAAAACATTAAACCCGCGCGATCGCAAATCCAGCCCGATCGAGCCGCCAATTAAACCTAGTCCTACAATACCGATATTCATAGCAATAAAATGGGGATATTTGATACGGTGCCGCCCCCATGACAGTCGAGGAACTCCTAAAAAAATATGCCGCCGGAGAAAGAAACTTTGCCGGAATCAACCTGACTGAGGCCAACCTCAGCGGCGTCAACTTGAGCGGAGCCAACCTCAAGGGTGCGAATCTGAGTGTAGCAAACCTAAGCGGAGCAAACCTCAGCAAAACCAACCTCACAGGTGCCAAACTCAACATCGCCAGACTCAGTGGCGCCCATCTAGGTGGCGCCGACCTCACCGACGCCGACCTCAACGTCGCTTATCTAGTGCGAGTTGACCTCAAAAAAGCCATACTCATAGGAGCCAAACTGATCAGAGCCGAGCTGATTCGAGCCGAACTCAGCGGCGCAAACCTCAGCGGCGCAAACCTCAGCGGCGCCACCCTCACCGAAGCCACCCTTCGAGGAGCCAACCTAGCTCAAGCCAACCTTCGAGGCGCTCACCTCAGCGGCGCGTGCTTGACAGAAGCCAACCTCGAACAAGCCAACCTGCAAGGAGCCGACCTCAGCCGAGCCGACCTCAGCGGCGCCGACTTGCGAGGCACAGAACTGAGACAAGCCAACCTCACTCAAGCCGTACTCAGCGGCGCCGACCTCAGCGGCGTCAATTTGCGCTGGGCCATTCTCAGCGGCTGCAATCTCCGCTGGGCCGACCTCAGCGAAGCCAAATTGAGCGGTGCCGACCTCAGCCGAGCCGACCTCTGCCACGCCAACTTGCTGAATGCCAGCTTAGTTCACGCCGACCTGACAAATGCCTATCTGATCCGCGCCGACTGGATTGGAGCCGACTTAACCGGAGCCACCTTAACCGGAGCAAAACTTCACGCAGTTTCGCGGCTGGGCATCAAAACCGAAGGCATGACCTGCAAGTGGGTTGATCTTAGCCCCAACGGCGACCACAGCCAAATTTACTGGTTGAACTCGGGAGGAACCCACGAATTTTTTCATGAAACCTTGCCCACAGTTCGGATTGTAATTGACTCGCCCTTAGACCAAGGCGCTCATTTTGCACTAGCTGCAACTTATTACCAAATTGCCCAACAATACCCGAGTTTAAGTCAGCCTCCCACGATCGAAGTCAGCTCCAGGCGCACCGTACTCGCCTTTAAAATGGACAGCGACGATAAATTATTTGCCACCGCTTACGTTGCCATCATTCCTTTTAACGACGCTGCCATAACTCAAAAAAACCTAATAGCTTTGATGAAAATGATTCAATCCCACGATGCAGGCAAACTTAACGTCAAAGAATCTAAACACGTCCAGTTATGCAGCAAAGCTCTCAACCAAGCTATCAGCAAAGTAGACCAAATCAAAATTTCCAGTTCTTTTCCAAAAATCGGTGAAAGCATCAATTTCTTTCAAATTCCAACACAGATGAGCTTAATTAATTCCCGCGATCAAAGACTCAGCGTGTATCACCACCCAGGCTTCGGCAAGCGCCTGATTAAAAAATACGAGCAAAGTAACTCACCATCGGGTAAGTTAGCTGAAAGCACAAAATTGGCTCAAGCTAATATCACTAGCATTTTGGATTTTATAAAAGGCTTCCACAATATAGATGTCTAGGCATATTGCATCAAGTTACAAAAAATGCTTATTCTAGTTTAAAGGTTGGGACAATAAAGCTTTGTTCTAGCTAAGACATCAGGGAAATTGAAAAGCATGGATGCCGAAGAACTCATCACCAAATATGCAGCAGGAGAAAGAGATTTTACTGCCATCCTCCTTTGCGAGGCAAATCTCAGCAGGATCGATCTCAGCGGGGCTAATTTCAGTGAGGCAATCTTGAGCCTCACCAACATGAGCGGCACCAATTTGTCAAACGCCAACATGAGAAAAGCCAAACTTAATGTTGCCAGACTCAGCGGTGCTAATCTCCACAAAGCCAACCTCAGCGGCGCTATCCTCAACGTGGCCAACTTGATTAGAGCCGACCTCAGCGAAGCCCAACTCGTTGAAGCTACACTGATCAGATCCGAACTGATTCGAGCAAACCTCAGCAGTGCTAACTTGACCGGTGCAAATCTCAGCGAAGCAGATTTGAGAGAAGCAACCCTCAGAGAAGCCAATCTAGAGCAAGCCGACCTCAGCGGGGCTCACCTGAGAGGCGCTTTTCTAACAGCGGCCAACTTGGAACGGGCCAACTTGCACAGAGCCGACCTCAGCAGAGCAGACTTGCGAGGAGTCAACCTCTGCAATGCCGAACTCAGACAAGCTAATCTGTCTCAGGCAAACCTTAGCGGCGCTGACTTGCGAGGCGCTAATCTCCGGTGGGCTGACCTCAGCGGGGCGAACCTGACCGGCGCTGACCTCGATGAAGCGAGATTGAGCGGGGCAAACTTGTACGGAGCAAATTTAAGCAATGTCAATCTGTTGAACGCTACTTTGGTACACGCGGATTTGACCCAAGCTAATTTGATTCACGCTGATTGGGTGGGCGCAGATTTGACGGGGGCGGCCCTGACGGGGGCAAAAATTTACGCGGTTTCTAGGTTTGATGTGAAAGCAGATGACATTACCTGCGATTGGGTTGACCTCAGTCCTAACGGCGATCGCAGCCACATTCAGCGCTTTACCCCAGAAGAATCTCAAAGGTTTTTCAATGCTACACCGCCGACAGTTCAAATTATTGTCGATCGACCCCTCGACCCGGATGCTAACTTTGTCCTTGCAGCTACCTACCGCCAAATTGCCCGTCAATACCCTGCTTTGAATCATCCTCCCAGTATCGAAGTTAATTCCAGACGCACAATCATATCATTTAAAATAGAGCAGGACGAGCAACTATTTCCCACAGCTTTCGTTGCGATTGTTCCCTTTAGTGATGCAGCATTTACTCAGAAAAATTTGATTACTTTGATCAAGATGATTCAACCCCAAAGTGGTAATAACCTGGGCGTCAGAGTTTCAAATATGGTAGTGCAATTAAACGTAGCCCTGACCAAAACAATGAGAAAAATAGGGGAAATGAAAATTCAGCCGATTCGCCTCGATCGCGAACCGATGTCAAGTTTTTTCCAATCGCCTACCCAAACTGTACTGGCTAACTCCAGCGCCGAAACTTTGATGATTCACTATCACCCAGATTTTGGCAGAAACTTGACAAATTTACCGGGAGTCAACAAAACCTCTATCAGTCCTGCAATTAAAGCCCAAAGATTTACCACGCCGCCCCTAAATACGGTCATTGAGTTTGTCAAAAGCTTTTATCAGCTCGGTGAGTAAGTATTATAAATTAATTTGATATTATTTCTATTTATGCCATATAAAAGTTAGCCGATTGCCATCTCATTCAGGTAAACAAATGGAAGCTGAAGAACTGCTCAAACGATTTGCAATCGTCAAAA
Source organism: Microcoleus sp. D3_18_C4 (assembly GCF_036702355.1). Classification (NCBI taxonomy): domain Bacteria; kingdom Bacillati; phylum Cyanobacteriota; class Cyanophyceae; order Oscillatoriales; family Microcoleaceae; genus Microcoleus; species Microcoleus sp. D3_18_C4. The sequence goes on along the minus strand of NZ_JAUBTF010000048.1, from coordinate 47,337 downwards.
GATACACTGAAGGCGACAGAGATTTCACAGGAATCAACCTGAATGAAGCTAATCTCAGCCGCATCAACCTCAGCCAATCAATTTTAAGGCGGGCTAGCTTATTTGTCACCAACCTCAGCGGTGCTAACTTGAGCGAAGCTAACTTGAGCGAAGCTAACCTGAATGTGGCTAGACTCAGCAGTACCAACCTGTCGCGGGCAATCTTAAACGGGGCTACTCTCAACGTAGCAAACTTAGTGAGAGCCGATTTAAGTGCAGCTCAATTAATCAGAGCATCTCTAATTAGAAGCGAATTAGTCCGCTGCGAACTCAGCAAAACTAACTTCAGCGGCGCTAACCTGACTGAAGCAGATTTAAGAGAGGTAAAACTGACGGAAGCTAACCTGTCCGGTGCTAACCTGTCCGGTGCAAATCTCAGGGGTGCTTCGGCTGCTTCAGCTAACTTTCAAGAAGCTAACTTACACGGCGCAGATTTGACGAAAGCAGAACTTAGCGGCGTCAATTTGAGCAATGCCGATATGAGACAAGCTTCTTTGCAACAGGTGAATCTCAGCAGTGCCAATTTGAGCGGAGCTAACCTCAAATGGGCTGATTTGACGGGAGCTAACCTCAACGGGGCAGATCTGAGCTGTGCTAAATTGAGCGGAGCTAACCTTAACGGAGCAGATTTAAGAAATACTAATTTAGGAAGTGCTAATTTCGTTCACGCTGATTTGACAGAAACAAATTTGATTAATGCCGATTGGGTGGGCGCTGATTTGAGGGGAGCAACTTTAACAGGAGCAAAACTGTATTTGGTTCCTCGATGTGGTATCATTTCAGATGATATTACTTGCCAGTGGATTGACCTCAGCCCCGCAGGCGATCGCACTCTGATTCAACAATTTAATTCGCCGTCAGAATCGATAAAATTTTTAAATCACACGCCTGGGTTAGTGCAAATTGTGGTTGATGCACTTTTAGACTACTCAGCAAACAGCACTTTAGCAACAGTTTACAGCGAAATAGCTCGGCATTACCGGGCCATGAATTTTCCTCCTAATATTGAAGTCGGCTACCGCCGCACAACTCTAACTTTTAGATTTGAGAGCGATGAGCATTTATTGCCAGCAGCTTTTTTAGCGATTCTTCCTTTTAAGGATGCTGTACAAACTCAGAGAAATATTATGGATATTGGTAAAAATATTGAAACTCAAAATTTAGATGAGAAACGAATAGTGCAGTTGCGTAAAGCATTGACTAAAGCTACAAATAAGTTAAATGAATTGATAAAATTGCTCTCTAATATATCAGGGGTTAGTCAACCAACAAAGTTTTTTGATTCACCTACCCAAACTATTTTAATTAGTTCGGGACAGGAGAGTTTGATGGTGAATTCTCACGGGAATTTTGGGAAGGGAGGTGCAAGTCATCAGCCGAGTAAATTCTGTTTGCCTCTCGGTCAAAAATTAGTTGATTTTCTGGCCAGTTTTGATTATCTTGAGTGAGAAATGTCAATTTTAAAACCCATTGATTGAGGTAGAAGTCCACAACTCATTGCTCCGCTTCCTGCGATCGAACTCCGAGCCGCACTGGCCACACCATTTAACGATGGCGCGGCTCGTGGCGCGGGCTTTGCGCTTGGGGCGCAGCGCTCTGATCCAAACGGGGCTTCCTGCTGGAGCTTACCGACAGCGGTATCGAGTCAGCTATTTGATGCCGATTTTGATGTGGCCGGAGCCTGTGATTTTAGTGGCGCCGACACCGCTGATTGAGCATTTGAGAGCAGTGGAAATTCCGCGTTTGCAAGAGTGGCTGCAAACAGAGGGGTCGATCGAGACTTATTCCGATCGTGCCACTGGACGAGGCTTGATGCTAGCAGATCCCGAGTCTTGGCTGGCGGCTCGCTTGGCGGGGAATTCGGAACTGCACAGGAATATTCCGACAATTATCGACGGTGTGGATGACTTGGAAGTTTGGACGCGCCAGCAATTGACGGCGGGTTTGCAACCGGCTGACTGGAACGATTTAATGCAATCTCAGCCTTTGGAAGCCGATGCCATCCTCCAAGGGCGGGTACTGCTAACGCGGGCTTTCTTTCAGCATCCGGCGAAACCAGAGGAGTGCTATTTGCTGGAAACGGCAGAGCAAAATATTTTGCAGGGGCTGTTTGAAAAAATCCAGCCAAACCCCCTAATTCCGGCTGCTTGGAGCAATTTTTGGCAGCGGTGGGAAACAAACGGAAAACTGCGGTGGGCGGAAATTAATCGGGAGGCTGGCTCATTTTCTCTGTACTGCGCGCCGGTGCAGGTGGGGGAGGTTTTGAGCAAAATTTGGGACGATCAGCCCGTGGTGTTGATTGGTGGGGCGGTGGATGTGGAACCGAAGGCTCCGATTTTCCGGGAAATGCTGGGACTTCCAGAATTGACGAGCGTTAAGTTTTCGCCCGATCGACAAAGCGAATTAATTCAACTGTACATTCCCAACTGGCTGCCGCTGCCAAATACGCCGGAATTTCAGGGTGTTTTAATTGAAGAAATTCGGACTTTGCTGTTGATGAGCGCGTCGGTGGCGGGTTTAACGGTGCTGATTGTTGGTGATGTACCGCTGAAGGCTCGGCTGGCGGCGATTTTGGCTTCTGAGTTCGGTTCTAGGGTGCAGGTAGAAAAAACAGATGTGGGCGAGAATGCGATTTTGGTGACTGGGTGGGAGTTTTGGCGGGAACATCAGGGGGAATTGAGAGCGCCTCATTTGCTGGCGATCGCAACTTTGCCGCTACCTTCTTTGGAGAATCCTTTGGTGACGGCGCGTGTGGCTTATTATAAGGAACGGCGCAAGGATTGGTTTCGGTTGTATTTGCTGCCGGCGGCGCTGAATGAGTTGCAGCGGGCGATCGCGCCGGTGCGAGAACGTCAAGGGGTGGTGGCGATTTTCGACAGCAGGGTGATTCACCGCAGTTACGGACAGCAGGTTTTAGCGGCTTTGAGTCCTTTTGCGAGGATTGATTATTTGGATACGACTTGGCTGACGCAGGCTTGAGATGACGTGTTGGCGTATAATTTGGTTAGGTATCCAGTTGAAATCTAATTTAGTAGACAAAGATTATGGGTGAAGCTAAGCGTCGCAAAGAGTCGATCGGCGACGAATACGGTAAAGAAGAACGCATCGTTCCCTGGCTGCCAATCACGAAAACCCAAAGCGAAGATTTTGTGAAGTGGACAAGTCGCGGAAGCTGGATGGGGATTAGTCTTTTGGTGGCTTGGTGGATTGTAGTGCGGTTTGTCGGCCCGTCGGCGGGTTGGTGGCAGGTTAACTGATGCCAGACTCGACAAATGCCTGTATTCTTGGCATTGTGTCGAGTTTAACTCGGAAACAAGCGGCTGAATTTTTCGGAAAAATTTAGTTGCGAAGTTCGACTTAGTATGGTATATTAATTATCTGCGGGCAATTAGCACAGTGGTAGCGCACTTCCTTCACACGGAAGGGGTCACTGGTTCAAATCCAGTATTGCCCATTCAAAATTTTAAGGTGACTCATTTAGGCGATCGCAGGAATAGAGGTAACTTTACGATGCAAATAATTCTGAACTCAGAACAAGAAAAGTTATTGCAACAACAGTTAGAGACAGGGAAATATACAACCCCGGATCAGGTAATTACTGATGCTTTAAAAGCTTTGTCAGAAAAACAGCATCTTAATCAACCTCGGCAAGTAGTAACGATTCTTTCAGGAAAACCTGCACAAGATTTACTTGCAGAAAAAATTAAAATCAGCCGAGAACTTAAGAATAATTATCAGCCCGATCCGCACAGACAAGCTTTAGCTGAAACTTTTAGCAACTTATGTGAAGAAACCCAGGCTTTACACGCGGAGCATCCTTTAACTGATGAAGAAATTGCCGAAGAAATTGCAGCTTATCGGAGAGGAGAATGAGAGTTGTTATAGATACTAATATTTTAGTATCTGCGGCGATTGCTGGAAGAAAACCAGCATCTGTTATTACCTGGGTTATCAATCAACCTGATTATGAATGGATAGTGTCAGAAGAAATTTTAGGAGAGTATCAGGAGGTATTAAGTAGACGAAAACTAAAATTAACAGATGATCAGAAAGAAAGATGGTTGAATTTGATTCAAGGTTCCACCCAACTCATTGATGTCTCTATAGAAATTGATTTTCCTAGAGATCAAAAAGATGCTAAGTTTATTGCTTGTGCACTCTCTGCTAATGCTGATTTTTTAATTACAGGCGATCGCGATTTTACTGAAGTTCAGAGTTTAGAAAATACGTTAACTATTTCTGTTTCTATGTTTGCACAATTGATTATGAATTAGACACTGTTCAAGAAGGCCAAAATTGCCATAGCTTGCCGGCAGGGGCCCGATCGCCCAAAGCACCACTTTATACTACACCTATGCTACACTAACATTGTAGCTCGTGCCCCCGCAGGAGGTTTTTTCATGGCAAATGCCAATATTCCTCAAAATTTCAACTTAATCCTACCCGCAGGAACCCAAATTGTCACCCGAATCGAGGTCAAAAACCCCGCCAGTGACCAATCTTGGAAACCGGGATTAGTAGGCGTCATCGTTCAATCGCCTACAGACAATTCCCACGCATATTTAGTCAAACTCCCAGACGGAACAGAAGTTAGTCTGCGGCGACACGAACTCAGTATCCGCAAGCAGTTTCAGAGCGAAGGATTGCAGTCAGGAGGAGATTTTCTTGCAGAATACAATCTCTATGATTCTGTAATTTACCGCTGCATTGTTGGTTCGAGAGCGTATGGTCTTGATAACGAGCAATCCGATACAGACAGACGCGGGATTTACCTGCCGCCTGCAATACTTCATTGGTCGCTTTACGGCATTCCAGAACAATTGGAAAACAAGGAAAATCAGGAATGCTATTGGGAACTGCAAAAGTTTCTAGTTTTGGCACTAAAAGCTAATCCAAATGTGCTAGAATGTTTGTACACGCCTTTAGTAGAAACTGTTTCTCCTGTCGCACAAGAATTGCTGGAAATTAGGGAAATCTTTCTTTCTCAATTGGTTTATCAAACTTACAATAGCTACGTTTTATCTCAATTTAAAAAAATGGAGCAAGACCTCCGCAATACCGGGGAAATTCGTTGGAAGCACGCGATGCACTTAATTCGCTTGTTGCTGTCAGGAATTACTGTCCTCAAGGAGGGGTTTGTACCCGTTCGGGTGCAGGATTATCGATCGCAACTTTTATCTATCCGCAACCAAGAAATATCCTGGGATGAGGTGAATCGCTGGCGGTTGAGTTTGCACGGTGAGTTCGATCGCGCTTTTGCTGCAACTTCCTTACCGGAACGTCCTAATTACGAGAAAGCGAACCTGTTTTTGATTAAATCTCGTAGAGGTGCGATCGGCTAAAAGGGCGGGTTTACGAGATGCTTAATTTGAGACATATATGGTTGGTAAAACCCGCCCCTACAGGTATTTGCGATTGTTTAACCGGAATTGAAATTAACATTGATAAAATGTTGAAAAAATGACAGAATACATCTCGAATCTCGCCCCAATTATCTCCGTTCAACCTTATCCGCTGCTGTTTGTTACTATCAGCGGTTCGCACTTATACGGGTTTCCTTCCGCCGATTCTGACTTCGACTTGCGGGGAGTACACATCTTACCACTACCGAAAGTAATTGGGCTGATTGCTGGAGAAGAAACCATCGAAGTTTCTGAAGTTCGGGATGGAATGCAACTCGATTTAGTAACTCACGACATCAAGAAATTTTTTGAGTTGCTGTTGAAGCGCAACGGCTACGTGCTAGAACAACTGTATTCGCCGCTAATAGTTTACACTACAAAGGAACACGAGGAATTAAAGGATCTCGCCTCAAACTGCATTACCAAGCACCACAGCCACCACTATCTCGGTTTTGCTCAAACTCAATGGAAATTGTTTGAGAAAGAACGCCCGCGTCGGGTTAAGCCGCTGCTATACGTTTACCGAGTGTTGCTAGCTGGGATTCACTTGATGCAAACGGGGGAAGTTGAGGCGAATTTGGTAAAACTTAACGAGAAGTTTCAGTTGTCGTATATTCCTGATTTGATTGCTCGCAAGCTGGCTGGGGAGGAAAAATCAGTGCTGGAAGATACAGATATAGAATTTTATCAGCAAGAGCGCGATCGGCTAATTAATATATTAGAAGATGCAAGTTTTACAAGTCATTTGCCGTCAAATCCTCATGCAAAGGTTGCTCTTAACGATTTTCTGGTAAAGGTGAGGATGTCATCTGTGAACTAAGCTGTTCCACCTCTAATTAGTCTTTTCGTGCAGCAAGCAGCCTATATATTAGTCGTTTGGTGCGCCGCCGATCACAGAATCTCCAGTCCAGGACACATCAGTACCAAAGAAAGCGGGTTTTTTATCCTGCTCAAAGGCCATAATGCAGCATTTTTGTCGTCCATCAAACCGGGTTTCAAGTGATTTACCTTGATAGGTTTCTGTTTGCGGGTTCGCTAAGGACAGGTATGCCGAGATTTTGCTCATCGGTAACTTGTGCGTTTTTTCCTGGTATGTAAATATTCCAACTTACCCCACCTATATAGGTCTTGATATATGAAATCAAGGCGTGGATAAATACAACGATGCCCACCATTTCTAATAACTCTTCAAGGGTCACTACTATCGCGTAGGATAGATCCTGCATCCCCGTTGTAGAAGCTAGGTATCCCCCTAGCAGTTCCACCCCCATTGCTCCTCCAATATAAACAGCGGATGCTGCAACAAACAATTTTCTTGTGGCAACAGGAAGGTGGAACACAAACTTACTATAGGATAATAGAAATATCGCTACCAGAAAACCGAACGGCACAACCCAAGTAAAGTAAAGAAATCCTGTGGCCTTTAGCAGGCTTCGCATCGGGTCAATCAATTTTTCGTGCAATTGACCAGCTTCGTCTATAGATATATATAAAAATATGAATGATAAAATTTTCCAGTGATGCTTGTATGGATCGCTATCCAAATTTTTCGCATAGGCGATCACACCCAGCAAGAGAGAACTAAACAGCAATGCCAAAACAGAGTAGAAGCTTGGAAGGTTCCGCTCGTAATCAACGTTGAATACCTTTGAAAAGTAGGCTGCAAACGGGGAATCCGGGAAGAAGTGCAGATTGATGTGACTTAAAGAAGATAGTACAACTAGACAGGTCACCACTCGAAGCAAAAATTGGGTTACAGCCCTAGGAGCTAAAGGGATTTGGAATTTCATGTTCTTTTAACCGTTCTCTTAAGCTTTGTTTAAGAGAATCTTATCAACAGACAAAAAAAAATCGGTCTACCCAAAGACACAGAAGACTCATCTGGGTGAAGGCCTTATTTTTGTTGTTACCGTAGGATTAAGGAATTTAGCAGACCTCGATCGCCCTTAATTTTATGGTGGCTATATAATTTTTTTTTGTTTCCTGAAATGTAAATTAGATATCTCCAAAAAAGAAGCTGAAATCCTTACTACGGTTTAGTCGATATCTAAATTCGATCGATATCTGCCAGAGAAACTCGGCTTCAGGAAGCCGAGATCCCTCAGTACCGAGGATGTCTGTAATCAAAGGTCATCACTCATTAATCGAGAGTGAAAACCCTGAGAGGAAATAAGAGGTCGATCGCGATCGAGTGATTCGCCGCCATTTGTTAACCTAGACTTCCCCCAGCAAGATCAAAAAATCTCCTTGTCAAAGTTAATTAGCTTTCAGTCAATTGCTGATTTCCGAAGTTTTTGCTGCTTTACTTATTTTTCGTACCTGCGCGGCGTGTAAACCCAAACATCTCCATATTTGCGAGGAATAATCCGAGTTTGACTCGAACCGACAATCACTAAAGTTCTCATGTCTGCATCTTCCGGCTGGAATTCGCCGAGGGTGCAAACGCGCACAGATTGACCGGGCCGGCCGAGGTTTCGCCCCAATATGACGGGGGTATTAGCATCGCGACTTTGCAACAAAATCTCGATCGCCCTTCCGAGTTGCCAAATCCGCTGTTTCGAGATGGGATTGTAAAATGCGATCGCGAAATCTGCGATCGCAGCGGCCGAAAGCCGCTGTTCTATGACCTCCCAGGGCTTGAGAATATCCGAAAGGGAAATCACGCAAAAATCGTGTCCGAGGGGTGCTCCGATCGCAGCAGCGGCCGCCTGCATGGCTGAAATGCCCGGTGCTACCCGAATATCGATGCCTTGCCATTCGGGTTTGGCGTCAAAGTCGATCGCCTCAAACACCGCTGCAGCCATCGCAAAAATACCCGGATCTCCCGACGAAACAACGGCGACAGATTTGCCGGATGCTGCTAAATCTAGGGCAAAACGCGCGCGATCGATCTCTTCGCGGTTGTCGGAATCGTGCCGCTTTTGCCCTTCCCGCAGGGTTCCAGCTAAGTCGAGATAGAACTTGTAACCCACCCAATCCGTGGCTTCGCGCAGAATTTCCTTAACCTCCGGCGACATCCAGGGCGCGCCTCCAGGGCCGGTACCGACGATCGCGAGTTTGCCGCGGCTAAATCCGATCGCGCTAGCATTTATGGGTTCGGCGGCCAGGGCGATCGCGCAATTCAGGGATAAAGTGGGATCGCATTCGATTAACTGACTGTTTGCACCTGCTGCTGTCAGGGCAATTTGTGCGGCCTTATTTTCGATGAATTCAATTGAGTCTAATTCGACAAGTTCGGAGAGATTGAAAAAGCGGACGGGGACTTTAAAATATGCTGAAACTGCTTCTAATACCGGATTTCCCATTTCATGTTTTAAGGCAAAAAATCCAGCGATTGCAGCGGCTGCCAAATTTGTTTGTGCCAGTAATTCCTGCACGCAAAACAGGGCTATTTCTGGCTGAATATTCGATAGATTCGCAAGTGCAACTGCCACAATTTGCGGATGGTAAACTAAACAATCTGGCGTCGGCGCAATTGCTTTTTCGGTGACGCGGATAGTTAATTGGGCGTCGGGGGCGATCCTCTCCGAGGGCTGCGCTAACGGCAAATTGCTCTCGGAAAGCCAGCTTGCAGCCCCTTCTAGGCGTACTTTTGCCCCCGCGAGCAAATTTGAAATAAAAGTCTTCGCATCCTCTGGATTCGCCAAATAATAGCCTTGGGGAGGACTCAGTAAGGCGGTGCGAAACCGGATATCTCCGGTGGTGGTAATTGCAGGTTGTACGCCGAGGGCTGCTGCAATCTCTCTGGCCAAATCATTAACGCCGTGCAAACCGCCCAGCAGGGGTACGACGGCGCTTCCGTCTTCGGCGACGGCTAAAACTGGCGGTTCGGCGCGTTTGTCTGACAGCAGCGGGGCGAGGGTGCGGATGATAATTCCGGCGGCGCAGATGCCGATGATTGGGGTTTCTGTGGCAAACAATTCCCGCAATGTTTCGCCGAAGTTGCTAAAGTTGATGTCTGTGTTGGAAGTGCGATCGATTAAACCGTAAATCTGGGAACCGGGAAAATGTGCGGAGATTTTTTTGGCGATCGGCAGGCTGTTTTGACCTAAGATAACTATTGCGGGAGGAATTCGATTCACGTTTGTAACTATGGCTGTGTTTGGATTGGTTTGATTATTTTAATCGCTTCTTACTTTAATAAGACATATTTGACGAACCGCGAAGCCGCGCGTAAGCGCTAGGGCGCGAAGGAAGAGAAAGAAGAGAAAGAATTGAAGCAAGAAGTTTTTCTGTTTTATTAGTGGCACAGGCATCTTGCCTGTGCATCTCTGCAATTAGTTTATCATTAAAACAAGCAAATATTCGGAGGTTTGGCTGTGAAACGCATTGTTTTAATTGCAGGGTTTGAATCTTTTAATGCTGATTTGTACCGTAAAGCTGCCGAGTTGGCTGTTTCTGGCTGTCAGGGATTGGAAGTACGGGTTTTTAGCGATCGGGCCCTCGCAGAGGAACCTGACGCTGTAGCCACCGCTCTCTCGAATGCTGATGTGTTTTTTGGGAGTTTGCTGTTTGATTACGATGCGGTAATGTGGCTGCGGGAAAGGGTGCAACATATCCCTATTCGCCTGGTTTTTGAGTCGGCTTTGGAATTGATGAGTCTTACTCAAATCGGCGCTTTTAAAATGGGCGACAAGCCGAAGGGAATGCCGAAGCCTGTTAAATTTATTCTGGATAAGTTCAGCAATGGGCGAGAAGAAGATAAGCTGGCTGGTTATATCAGCTTTTTGAAGGTTGGGCCGAAGTTATTAAAATATGTACCCGTGCAAAAAGTGCAAGATTTGCGAAACTGGCTGATTATTTATGGTTACTGGAATGCGGGCGGTGCGGATAATGTTGTCTCAATGTTTTGGATTATTGCCGAAAAGTATTTGGGGCTGAAGGTAGCAGAAATTCCGCCGCCTGTGGAAACTCCCAATATGGGTTTATTGCATCCCGATTATAATGGTTATTTTGAATCGCCTCGGCAATATTTGGATTGGTATCTCGGTAATCAAAGTGCTAGGGGCGGGCAAGATGCCCGTTCCACAAAAGAGGCTAGACATTTTGATAAAAATAGTTATAACGGGCAAAATGCCCGTTCCACAAAATTTGAGACTAATTTGTCTGAAAATTTAGACCGGATTTCTAACGGGCAAGATGCCCGTTCCACAAAATTTGAGACCAATTGGTCTCAAAAAGTGGAGGGAGGAAAATCCCCTGTTGTGGGCATCTTGCTTTACCGCAAACACGTTATCACCAAGCAGCCTTATATTCCTCAATTGATTCGCTATTTTGAAGATGCGGGAATTGTGCCTTTGCCGATTTTTATCAATGGTGTTGAAGGCCACGTGGCGGTGCGGGATTGGATGACTACTGCTGATGAAACTGGGCGCAGAAAACAAGGCAATATTGAAACTCTTTCGCTTTCTAAAGATGCTGTGGAAGTTGATGCGATTGTTTCTACTATTGGCTTTCCTTTGGTTGGCGGGCCTGCGGGTTCGATGGAGGGTGGAAGGCAGGTGGAAGTTGCTAAGCGGATTTTAACTGCTAAAAATGTACCTTATTTTGTGTCCGCACCTCTGCTGATTCAGGATATCCATTCTTGGACTCGTCAGGGGATTGGAGGTTTGCAAAGTGTGGTATTGTATGCTTTGCCTGAGTTGGATGGCGCGATCGATCCAGTGCCCCTGGGCGGTTTGGTGGGTGAGGATATTTATCTGGTTCCCGATCGCGCGAAACGCCTGACAAGTAGAATTAAAAATTGGGTGAAACTGCGGCAAACTCCGTCATCTGAAACGAAAATTGCGATTATTCTCTACGGGTTTCCTCCCGGTTACGGTGCGGCGGGTACGGCTGCTTTATTAAATGTACCGAAATCGCTGCTAAATTTCCTGCACAAACTTCAAGCAGCAGGTTATACAGTTGGAGAAATTCCGGCTGACGGGGAGGAGTTAATTCGCAGGGTTAAAGACGCGGATGAAGCTACTGGTGACGGGCAAGATGCCCGTACCACAAAAGAGACTGTTAATGTCAAAACTTTAGAAAAATGGCTGGGCTACTTGTCAACAAGCCGTATCGAAAAACAGTGGAAATCTTTAACTGGTACTGGGATTAAGACAGACGGCGATGAGTTCCAAATCGGTGGCATTCAACTGGGGAATGTTTGGATAGGTTTGCAGCCGCCGCTGGGAATTTCGGGCGATCCGATGCGCTTAATGTTCGATCGCGATTTGACACCTCACCCTCAATACGCTGCGTTTTACAAGTGGCTGCAAAATGATTTGCAAGCTGATGCTGTGGTTCACTTCGGAATGCACGGCACTGTTGAATGGTTGCCGGGATCTCCTCTCGGAAATACTGGCTATTCTTGGTCGGATATTCTGTTAGGAAGTTTGCCGAATCTTTATATCTATGCCGCCAACAATCCGTCGGAATCGATGTTAGCTAAACGGCGCGGTTACGGTGTTTTGATTTCTCACAACGTGCCGCCCTACGGCCGCGCTGGCTTGTACAAGGAATTGATGGCTTTGCGGGATTTGATTGCGGAATATCGGGAAGATCCGGCAAAGAATTATGTGCTGAAAGAGGCTATTTGTAAGAAAATTTTAGATAGCGGTTTGGAGGCTGATTGTCCGTTTGATGAGGCTCGCAAGTTGGGTATTGCTTTTAGTTTTGAAAATGTGGGAATGTTCAGTTCTGATGCTTTTAACCGCTATCTGGTGAAGCTTTACGAGTATTTGCAGGTGGTGGAATGTCGCTTGTTTTCTTCTGGTTTGCACGTTCTCGGGGAACCGCCTAATTCTGAGGAAATGACCTCTTATCTTGAGGCTTATTTTGGGGAGAGGTTATCACAAGAACAGGTAAAAGAAATTGTTTCGCAAACAAGCACAGGCAAGATGCCTGTGCCACAAGAGGGGTTTGGCGGGCTTTTTGAGGAGGGTTTGTTGGTGCGGGATTTGTTGTTGCAAACGACGGATGAGTTGACTAATCTTTTGCGGGGTTTGAATGGGGAATATATTCTGCCGGCCCCTGGTGGGGATTTGCTGCGAGATGGGGCTGGGGTGCTGCCAACGGGCAGGAATATTCACGCTTTAGACCCTTATCGGATGCCTTCTCCGGCGGCTTATGAAAGGGGGCGCGAAATTGCTCGGAAAATTATTGAGAAGCACCTTGAGGAACATGGGAATTATCCTGAGACTGTGGCGGTGATGTTGTGGGGTTTGGATGCGATTAAAACGCGGGGCGAATCTATTGGCATTTTGCTAGAATTGGTGGGGGCTGAACCTCTTAAAGAAGGTACTGGCCGCATTGTTCGCTATGAATTAAAACCGTTAGCTGATGTCGGTCATCCCCGGATTGATGTGTTGGGAAATCTTTCGGGAATTTTTCGAGATAGCTTTGTGAATATTATTGAATTGTTGGATGATTTGTTCGTGCGGGCGGCGGATGCGGATGAACCGGAATCGGAGAATTTTATTCGCAAACACGCTTTAATCTTGCAGGCAAAAGGCGTGCAGAATTATTCGGCAAGGTTGTTTTCTAATCCGGCTGGGGATTTTGGTTCTTTGGTTAACGATAGGGTTGTTGATGGTAGTTGGGAATCGGGGGATGAGTTGGGGAAAACTTGGGAAAGTCGCAATGTTTTTAGTTACGGGAGGAAGGATAAGGGGGAAGCGAGGCCGGAGGTTTTGACTCAGTTGTTGCAAGGGTGCGATCGCATAATTCAAGAAATTGATTCTGTGGAATACGGTTTGACTGATATTCAAGAGTATTATGCGAATACTGGCGGTTTGAAGAAAGCCGCAGAAAAGCAGCGCGGCAAAAAGGTTAACACGAGTTTTGTAGAAAGTTTTTCTAAGGATACAACTCCGCGCAATTTAGAAGATTTGCTGCGCTTGGAATATCGAACTAAGTTGCTAAATCCTAAGTGGGCTAACGCGATGGCAAATCAAGGTTCTGGCGGCGCTTATGAAATTTCGCAGCGGATGACGGCATTAATAGGTTGGGGCGGAACGGCTGATTTTACTGATAGTTGGGTTTACGATCAGGCGGCTGATACTTATGCTTTAGATGAAGAGATGGCGAAGAAGTTGCGGGAGGCCAATCCTGAAGCTTTTCGCAATATTGTCGGCAGAATGTTGGAGGCTAACGGGCGAGGTTTTTGGCTGCCGGATGCGGATAAGTTGCAGCAGTTGCGCGAGTTGTACGAGTTAACAGATGAGAAGATTGAAGGGGTGACAGTGTAGTGTTTTTAATATAAATATTTAGGGGCGGGCTAGAAGCCCACCCCACAATAGTTTCAAAATTTCTCAGGTGCAAGTTAGAGGCGCGGCTATTAAATACCTCGATCGCCCTGCGGTTTTGTTACAGGAACTGACGGTTTATTGTTTGGAGAATTAAAAGCTCGATCGACCATATCTCCAAAGGGAACAAACTGCGGTGCAGACGATGGAGCTCCGGTTCTGAACGTTGTAACTGGCCCGCTGCCGTCTTGGGCAAAATTAATCAATCTCGTTAAAGCATCACCGGGATTTTTAGCATTGCGCTTGTCTAGGGTGAACAGCAGATTTTGAGAGTTGCAACGCCCCTGTCCGTTCACGTAACAAACTACGGGCAAGTTATTAACAATTCCTGTTGTTAACTGCAAGTTGCTCAATCTTCCACCATTCTGGGCAACAGCTTTTGTCAATCTATTGGAAACAATTTGACAGCGCTGCCAAGGTGTATATTCGCGACCGAATTCGGTAGATTTCCACAGAATCATTGGATCTGTCGTGACATTTCCCCGCCGCGCAATTGTGACAAAATTCCGACCGGAAGTAACGCACTGAAATGTTGTTCTAGGGCTATTCCAGTTGCTCGTTGGAGCTGCTTGCACTTGGCTTGCCAAGGCGACAGTACCTGCGAAAACTAAAGCGGATGCTAATAAGGGTGCAGTCAATTTCATAATAACTCCTGCCACTAAGGCAGCTAAATTTATGTAGGAAGTCATAGTTGTAGGGACAGGGCAGTGTCCGTACCTATTCAAATTCCGCTGGTTGGCTGTCACACCCGGATATTTTTCAAATATTAAATCAGGTTAGTTGCACCTCTTGTCTGTAGGTACATGGCAGTGTGGTGTGTTTATTTCAACACTTGGAAACGTGGCTTTAGGAACACGGCACAGCCATTTCTTTGTTTCCAACACTTCGAGACTGTGGCACAAGTATCCTAGATAGTGTTTTTAGCTACATTCTTCAAAGCCAGAGCAGTCAACAATGGTAAGTAAAACTAGAAAGCACAGCTCGGAAATTGGCTGGCAAATAAATTTTTATGAAACCTCGAATCATTGTTTGCGGGTTGGGTCACACGGGACACAAGATTTTTTGTTTGTTGAGACAGCAAGGAGCGATTGTGGTTGGTATTAGCGATCGCCCAATTCGCGGCGAAACTTCTGATGTGGTTGTCGGCAATTTGCAAGCAGCTTCTACCTTGTTGGCGGCGGGCATTCAAAACGCTCACACTTTAGTAATTGCGGCAGACGATGATGCTGTAAATTTGGCAATTTTGATGCAGGCGAGGATTCTCAATCCTCAGATTCGCATCATTAACAGATTGTTTAATACTAGCTTGGGCGACAGAATTGACCACACTTTGCCCGATCACACTTCCATGAGCGTTTCATCATTGGCTGCTCCGGTTTTT
This sequence comes from Microcoleus sp. D3_18_C4, assembly GCF_036702355.1. Taxonomy (NCBI): domain Bacteria; kingdom Bacillati; phylum Cyanobacteriota; class Cyanophyceae; order Oscillatoriales; family Microcoleaceae; genus Microcoleus; species Microcoleus sp. D3_18_C4. The sequence continues at coordinate 32,230 of NZ_JAUBTF010000048.1, read as the reverse complement.
GCTTTTGCGGCTCTCGGCAATCAGGCGATCGGACAGTTACGTTTGTTCGATCGCACTTGGGCGATTCACGAAGAATATATCGATGAAATACATCCTTGGAAAAATCGAAAACTGAGCGATTTGTGGGACGATCGATCGCGAATGTTGATTTATTATCTGCCAGCTGCTAACAAAACTGATTTAGTATCGGCGGTGCTTGCCGATCGGCAGTGTCAGCAGGGCGATCGGCTAATTGTTGCCACTCAGCCGACTCTCCACAGCCCCCAAAAAACTTTAACTCAAAAACTGCTAAAAACATTAACTAGCCTGCGCCGATTTCAGCAGCACAGCCAAGCAGCAGTAATTGTTGTATTGACGCTGCTGGCAATGATTGCCGTTGCTACTGCCACCTATATTTGTGTTGACGATAATATCTCAATTGTTGATTCTCTCTATTTTTCCGTAGGGATGATTACCGGAGCCGGAGGCCATGAAAAAGTGGCAGAACAAGCTCCAGAAAGCATTAAACTATTTACAATTCTCATGATGTTAGTTGGAGCCGGCATCGTCGGCATCTGCTACGCACTGCTCAACGATTATGTATTGGGAACTCGCTTTACCGAATATTGGGATGTGGCGCGAGTGCCGCAGCGCCATCATTACATTATTTGCGGGCTCGGAGGAATCGGTATCCAAATTGCTAAAGAACTGCACACTAACGGTTACGATATTGTGGCGATCGAGCAAGATCCAAACTGCCGGTTTCTGAACACGGCTCGCTCAATGAAAATTCCGGTCATTCAGGGAAGTGCTAGTTTACCCGCAACTTTGGAAGCTGCTAATGTTAAGCAAGCGGCAGCACTTTTGGCGGTAACTAGCAGCGATATGTCTAATGTCGAAATTGCCATGAGCGCTAAAGGATTAGCCCCAAAACTATCAGTTATTGTCCGCAATCAAGACCCACATTTTGCTTTAATGGTGCAGCAAGTTTTTGAGTTTGAAGGAGTTTTGAACCCGACGGAATTGGCTGCTCCTGCTTTCGCGGCAGCCGCGATTGGAGGGAGAATTTTGGGCAACGGAATGACTGCTGACAGTCTATGGGTTTGCTTGGCCACCTTGATTACGCCCAACCATCCTTTCTGTGGCCACCGTATTCAAGATGCTGCTAAGTCTGCGGATTTTGTGCCTCTTTATGCGGAAACTAAGGGTCAAACTATTCACGGCTGGGATTTGCTGAATTGTTGTCTGAGTGCGGGGGATGTTTTGTATTTGACGATGCCGGCGAATAGGTTGGAGCAACTGTGGAGAACGACCTCTGAACTAATTAAAACTTAATGGTTTGACGCGGGAATTTATATTGCCGATCGCTCAATTGCAACTACAAACCTGATAAAATGGTCTCTGTCTAGTAAATAAGACTTACGACTAATCCTCTGAAATCCGGTTTCTTAGGGCAAGTTCTAGTATAAATAATCAACAAACTCTCAATTAGTTGCGGTTTAGAATGAGAAAATTTTTAGGATTAGTTGTGTTTGGGATAATCGTGGCGATCGCCTCTGTAGCTGTCGCCGCTCAACCTTTGTTCGTCGCTTATCCTCCCGCTAACCACAAAACTACAGCAGATCGCATCTTTTTAATCGGCACAGCGCCCGCACCGGGACAAGTCTTGGTAAATGGCAACCAAATTTCGCGCACCGCATCCGGGCATTTCGCCCCGACTTTTCCGCTGCAACTCGGCGAAAATGTCTTTACATTGCGTTACGACAATCAGGAAGTCAAAATTAAGGTGACGCGCGAGTCGAATCAGCCGGTAGCCCCTGTAGGATTAGCTTTTGCTAAAGATTCCCTGACGCCAAAAGTCGATGTCGCGAGTTTGCCGGGGGAATATATTTGCTTTGGGGCGATCGCACCTGCCAATGCTCAAGTTGCAGTAAAATTGGCGGGGGTTACTATTCCTTTAAAAGCGCGATCGCAAGTCGAACTACCCGACAACAAATCTGTACTGTTAGGTGAAAACTCCCCGATCAAAAAAGGCGGCAGCGAACAGTATCAAGGCTGCGGTAAAACCCCTGAGAACGCCCTCTCATCTCAGGGAGAAACAGTTGATTTAGGCGTGCCATCGTTTGAGCTAACAATGAACGATCGAACTATCAGCCAACAGGGTACTGGCAAGATTTCTATTCTTTCTCCGGCTGACTTAGAAATAGCCGAAGTAACAGCAGATCCTGGTGTCGCCCGAACCGGAGCGAGTACAGATTTTTCTCGGATGACACCGCTGCCGAAGGGAACGCGAGCAACAATTATCGGGCGCGAGGGAGAATGGATTAGACTCGATTACGGTGCTTGGATTAAAGCAGCGGAAGTGCGAATTGTCAAGGATACAGTTCCTCCGCGATCGATTATTCGCAGCGCCAGTTCGCGTCAAGTTTCCGGCTGGACAGAGGTGTTATTTCCCTTAGAAACACCCGTCCCAGTCACCGTGCAGGAAGGAGAACGCACTTTCACTTTAACCCTGTACAATACTACCGCTCAAACTGACATTATTCGCCTCTCTGATGACCCAGTAATTTCACGTTTAGAATGGCAACAAATCGCGCCCCTGCAAGTACAATACACTTTTAATCTCAAATCTGCCCAGCAGTGGGGCTATAAATTGAGATACGAGGGCACAACTTTAGTGCTGTCTTTAAAAAACCCGCCGACGAATACAAGCATGATACCTGTCTCGCAAGCAAAGCCGCTGTCGGGAATTAAGATTCTCATCGATCCTGGACACGGTGGGCCGGAGGATGGAGGTGCGGTGAGTCCAGTGGGAATTAGGGAAAAAACAGTAGCTTTAACGGTGTCAAAATTGGTGCGAGAGGAATTGATAAATCGGGGCGCGAATGTGCTAATGACTCGGTTAGAAGATGTCGATTTGGATTTGCCACCCCGGGTGGAAATGATTCAAAAAGAAGAACCTGCGATCGCAATTTCAATTCACTACAATGCTTTGCCAGATAACGGCGACGCGATTAAGACTAAAGGCGTCGGCGCTTTCTGGTTTCACCCGCAAGCGCACAGTTTGGCAATGTTTTTGCACAATTATTTAGTTGCCAAGTTGAACCGTCCGAGCTATGGTGTATTCTGGAACAACTTAGCCATGACTCGTCCTGCCGTTGCTCCATCTGTTTTAATGGAATTGGGATTTATGATCAATCCCGAAGAGTTTGAATGGATTGTGAATCCGACAGAACAGAAGAAGTTAGCCGAGGCAATCGCCCAAGGTGTTACTGAATGGTTTGCGTCTGTCAAATAACAGTTAGTAGTAAGGACTGAATTTCTTCTCAAAAAAATCATATAGCAATTCTAAATCATTTGTGAATCTCTTACTCCCTCCCCTTGATAAGGGGAGGGTTGGGGTGGGGTAAAAAGTTTAGGACTCCTTTAGTATTGCTATAGTCAGGACTTCAGTTCAGCCAATCCAAGGAAATGAAATAATGCTAATTTTTACTCAATCAAAAGCCTTTTTTATTGCAGCCGTCGTTGCAAGTCTTAGCTTCTCACTTTACAGCTTTCCTGTTTTCGGCAAGCAGCAAAGTCTTTCTCCCGCCAAATCCGAAGCTTTAAAAAAGCAAACTCAATGCTCGTTTATTACAGGTGAAGGTGGCGCTGTTAACATTCGCAAAGGCCCAGGCAATAAATACCCGGTTGTAGCTAAACTCAAAAGAGGAGATGGAGTTAGGGCTGTCAGCAGACAAGGTAATTGGGTGAAAATTGCGGCCAGATTTTCGGGAAATCCTCCTAATGAAACTTTGACCATTCTCGACGGTTGGGTGAACAATCAATTTATTAATGGCTGTTCCGAAGACCAATTTGACAGGTGGCGACAATAGGGAATTTGGTTTGTAGTGAGGACTTACGTTCGTGAGTTTAAATAAAGAGTAAAGTCCTCATTAGCAACCAAACCTGGAGATTTTTAAAATTGGTACAAAAAAGACGATCGCCCTGATTCATTGTTGCATTCTCAACCAGCTAAACACCTGTTCGGCGGTGATGTTCAGGGGAATCATTTCGGGTACAGGAAGGACATCGCTACCTTCGCAGAATTGCGGTTGTTGGTTGGGCAAAAACGCTAAAATCGATCGTCTGGATCAACTAGCCACCCCAACTGACAATTATGTTGCAGACAGTAAATAATTTTTCTAGTTACGCGATTTGAGCTTTGCTGTGGCGACAGGATTTCGCTCGCCCAATACGGTGCAATTCGCACATCATCCACTGGTTCGCCGCTGTCATCAAATTGAATCTGTTCCCATAATAGTACCGCAATATCTGGAACAATCGATCGACCGCCAAACGTACACCGCAACTCTGGAAAAGCGTAAGCTATCTTGGGAGTTTCCGTCACCTGATTAATTTCGTTGTCAGCTTTTAATCGCAATAAGCTATGCTTTGTTTTCGGCATAGGTTTTTGGATAATATCCCCCTCAATATATTCGCTGGCAGGTTTGGTTTCTGGCAGTTTCAGAAATTCTTCAAGGGTGAGGCGCCCAGTTGCGATTGTCATAAATAAATTCCTCGATTCTACCTATCTTCACGGTAATCCCAAAACATATTTATTTTGCCTAAAAATAGTGCGATCTCGCCTAATTTTGCAGAACAATCTGCTGTTTAAATTCAAACAAATTAGGATTTGTAGGGTCATAAAAAGCCCGCAACCAATGCACGTTTGGAGAACCAAAAGTTTCAACTCTAGTAAAATTTTTCATTCTCGGTAGTTGAGTCTCATCGGTAAAATAGGGTAAAGGTTTATCGATGCGGAAATAGTGAGTATCGCCGTGGACGAATACAACCTGCCCTGGGAAATTGCCTGTTTCTGTTTCCAGAGTTGCGATAAAATCGTTGTAGCCACTTCTTCTTTTGTCCGTCGGATCGAGTTCAAATCCCGGATTTGCCTGTGCAACTAACACAATTCCTTTGCTATTGCTGCGTTTGGCTAAAGCAAAACATTCTTTGATCCACGCTAAGTTAGCTGAATTGCGATCGGCATATTCTGCATCTGCTTCGGGAGTGCGGCCAAAATTGTTATTGCTTCCCGGCATATTAATCGCCAAAAACACAACTCCATGATAAATCCAGCGAACATTTTCGCGGAATTTAGCAAACTGCGGGTTTTCGCTTTGACGGGTGAGAGTTAAGGTGCGCTTTCCTAAACTTTGATTACCGTTGCTAAATATTTCTCGCAGTTTAGCGAGTCTTTCTACTGGATCGTAACTGCCATTTTTGGAACGGTGGCAATCTGTCCATTCATTATCGCCATAGGCTAGAATAAACGGCATCTCAAAATTGTCAAATAACTGCTTGCGACTGACAAAAGTTGCATCATCGCAGACACTAGAACCGTTTTTAATGTCGCCATCGTGGACTACAAACGCGGCGGGCGATCGATTGATATCTGCAATCAAACTCGGAAATTGTGCTTCCTGTTCGGCACTGTAGGGCAAATCGCCAATCAAGGCAAATTCAAAAGGTCTATTGCTCGAAGTTTGAGCGTAAGTTAAAACACCAAAACCCGTAATTAATACAAAAACAATAAAGGCAAGAATTAGATAGTTTTTTTTCATCTATTTAGCCGTAACTAAATTAGTTATGATACCATATAAGCCGACAAATCACTCTTAAAAATCATGGATTTTCGTCGGTTGCTCTCGCTAATTGCCATGCTTTCCATCGCAGGCTGCAATATCGAAACGCCACAAACCAACACACAGCCTACAGAAAGTCGTAGCTTGCGGGGCGGGACGCCATCGCCAATTGCAGCCTCTGTTCCCTCCGAACCAAAGTCTGAGATCAAAGAAGCCAAACTAATTGCTGTCGGCGACATCATGATGCACAGTACCCAAACGCGATCGGGCTACGACGCAAAAAAGAAAACATACAATTTTGACACTTTCTTCGCACCAGTTAAAAGTATCCTATCAACAGGCGATTGGGTCATCGGAAATCTCGAAACACCTTTAGCGGGGGAAGATGCGGGCGGATATACGGGATATCCGCTATTTAACGCACCGGCTCAATTAGCGGATGCGGCTAAAAAAGCCGGATTTAATATCTTGACAACCGCGAATAATCATGCTTTAGACCGTGGAGAAAAAGGGGTAATTAGGACGATCGCCAATCTGAGCGATCGCAAAATTGCTTCCATAGGAACAGCCACATCAGCCGCCGCAGCCGATCGCATTTTTATCAGCACCAAAAACAACATTTCACTAGCCATGCTAGCCTACACCTACGGTACAAACGGCATTCCCATACCCAAAGGCAAAGATTACTTAGTTTCCCTAATAGACGAAAAAAAGATAGTCAAAGACATTGCCAAAGCCCGCAAACAAGGAGCAGATATTATCGCAATTTCCCTGCATTTTGGCAATGAATATCAGCGACAGCCAAACCCCCAACAAAAACAATTAGTGGAAAACCTATTAAAAGCTGGTGCAGACATCATTCTCGGCAGCCATCCCCACGTCGTCCAACCTTACAAAATTTTTAACTTTCCCGGAAAAAATGGTAAAAGCCGCAAAGCTGTAGCAATTTATTCAATGGGAAACTTCATTTCCGGTCAGAATAAAAAATATACAGACTTAGGCGTAATTTTGCAAGTAAATATTCGCAAAACTTTTCCCGAAAAAACCACAGAAATTACAGATGTAAAAACACATCCTACTTGGGTGCACCGCTACAGATTGAATAACAAATTAAACTACCGCGTTTTGCCCCTAGCAAAAACTGTCACCGATAAAAAAGATCCGCTATTAGCAACTTCGGAGTATCCGGTTCTCAAAAGAGATTTGCAGGATATGAATAATCATCTTAATTCTTTAAATAAACCTCAAGATAACAAGTAATCCCTCCCTTAAGCAGGGGGGGACTGGATAGGACTCTATCTAGTTTTTAGGTTTTAGGTTGGATGCTTAGTCTATTCCACCTACCACCTACCACTTCTTTTTGAGAATTGTCGCCTACACGTAAGTGAACAAACCTAGAGCGCTCTGAGTTAAAAATCTGTCCTGCAAAACGGCAATTAGTTCGTAATTTGAATTTTCTTCGCGGTAAATAGCAGTGCCAGAAATTCCCTGAATTGGAGAGCCATCTAAAAGGTAGTCAGACGCACTTCCTTGCAGTTGAATTGTGTCTGCAAAGGGCAGATAATCAGTAATTAATGCGTAGTCAGCATCGCCGCCAACATTGTAGAAAGCCTGACCGGGCGCGCCCAGAACGAAGGTATCCAATCCTGTCCCCCCAATCAGCGTATCTGCATCAATTTCCGGCGCGTAACCGTAAGCAATTATTCGGTCATTCCCGCTGCCGCCGTCTAAATAGTCGCTGCCATCGCGGCCTACGCCACTATCAGTTAGGATGTCGTTTCCATCGCCGCCGTAAAGAGAATCATTTTCCGTGCCGCCGATGAGAAAATCATCTCCAAACTCGCCGTCTAATTTATCGTTTCCGCTACCTCCAATTAGGATGTCATCCGCATACCCGCCCCGCAGTTCGTCATTACCGCTACCCCCATTTAATTGGTCGTATCCATAGCCACCGTCGAGGAAGTCATCGCCATTTTCACCAAATAGTTGGTCGTTGCCAAAACCGCCATAGAGTGTATCGTCATCTTCGCCACCGTACAGAAAGTCGTTTCCGCCCAAGCCGACTAGAGAATCATCCCCTGCTAAGCCGTATATGACATCATATTCTGGGGTGCCTTTCAAGCTGTCTGTTTCTTCAGTTCCAGTGATAACCATTGTTTTAGTTCCTGAAATTGCTAGTCGGGAGCGCAAATCGTGCTAGCGAAATTGCCATCGAGGTGGGATGGCAAAATCTAAGAGCGCGATCGCTCTCCCTTAATGAGTTATATCTACTTTAACTATTTTGAAAATTTTCGACCAGTCGCTTGTTTGAGTGACACTCATTTTAGGGAACTCAACTGCTGAATGAACCCATCAATCTCCCCTTCCACATCAGCAACTTGCTCAACATCGGGAATCTGCTGGCGCTGCACCATCACCACCGGAATTCCCAGTTCTCTAGCCGCAACAACTTTAGCATAAGTAGCAGATCCTCCGCTGTTTTTACTAACAATTATATTACTCAGGTATTTTAATAGTAATTGCCACTCGTATTTCAATGTAACAGGTCCCTTGCTAATAACAATTTACCGTTAGGTATAGGAGTATTTAGTGCAGGAGGATCGATCGCCCGCATCAAAAACCAAATAGTCACTGATCTAGGGTGTGTCAGGGAAAACGATATTACCCGAAATCGCGGTACGGCAGTGCCGTTTCCCTACAAATCTGGCGATCGTTACATCCGATCCGGTTGATTTTACCCGTTACCCGAAATTAGGACACCGCACTGCCGTTTTCCTACCATTAACCGGGGAATCGTTATATCCGATCGCGCGCGCGCCCTGGACTCCGCAAGATTCTGATGGAGTTCTTCTGTATAATTCTCACAGTGAGGACAAACTATTCTTGACGCTAAAACACGAGCGTCGAAAGTAAATTTGTCTCTCAAGTTAAGTACAAATTTCCACCTTGACTCCCGGCACGTCGGGAGCATCTCAATGAAAGTAGGCAAGCTAGAAATTGAGATTCTCCCTACATACCTTCTGGCTCTGATGCGATCGGGCGATCGACAAGATTGCTGCAGGAAAACCGCACTACCGTTTCCTGACTGCCGTTTCCTTACCCCCAGTTTTTTTTAAAGTCGCATAAATTTTCAGTAAATACCGATCTACACACTTCCCAAACCCAAAGTTAAAATATAGCCAATAAAAAAAATAGCTCTTCCTAGCTGTTTTTTTGGCAAGCTAAATATCAGGGAGTTCATCTACGTGTCAATAAATAAAACGCTTAAATGCAGAGCCACTACACCTGCTGCAGGTTTTACAATGATTGAGCTATTGATAATTCTTTTAATCATAGGAATATTTTGTGCGATCGTCGCCCCCTCTTGGCTAATGTTTATCAACAACCACCGTTTAAAGCTATCGATCGATAGAGCTTATTGGGCAATGGAACTTGCCCACAGCAACGCCAAACGATCCAAAATTTCATGGCAAGCCAGCTTCAAACAAGTAGGAGAAAATGTACAAATAGCCGTTCACCCAGCCGACATTCCCCCAGCCCAAATACCAGACAGTCAATGGAAAAACCTAGAACCGCAAATTCATATAGATCCAGATGAAACAACAGCGCTCCAAGTAAATGAAAGCAACGAGCAAAAAACAAACGGCACAATCCGGCGCGTCATGTTCAACCACAGAGGTTGCCCCGTATCTCGAAGCGACCACGATTGCACGCTAACGAGTATAAGAGCCAAAGGAACCCTAACGCTATATCATCCCAACTTAAGAAACAGCCAACGCTGCATCATCATCTCCACTCTTTTAGGACATAAACGCACCTCCAAACGACAATCAAAACCCAACGAAAATAAAAGATATTGTTACTGAGTCACTTATGTAAGGTGCGTCAGGGAAAACGATATTACCCGAAATCTGGACACGGCAGTGCCGTTTTCATACAAATTGGGCGATGCTTACATCCGATCACCCGATGAATTATGTTGGGGGTAGGGAAACGGCATTGCCGTCTCCTCCATCGCCTTGTTGTCGATAGCTATATTCGATGTCAATTTCTGACGCCACATCTCAGATATAATCAACTACTTCTTACTCGGCGCAATCTTCTCAATAGAAATCAGCGCCTCCATCACCGACTCCACAATCGGCGCCGCCACCGTACCCCCCGAAGAACCCTGATTAGGCTCATCAATCACCGCCAGCACCACATACCGAGGAGCCTCCACAGGCATTATCCCCACAAAGCTAGTAATAATCGCGTTCTTAGAATAACCCCCACCAGCATTAGCTTTTTGAGCCGTGCCTGTTTTTCCAGCAATCCGATACCCAGGAATTTGTGCAGCTTTCCCCGTACCACCATCAACCACAGTTTCCATCATTTCTAACACTTGCTTAGTAGTTTCCGGCGAAAAAACCTGCTTTGGAACCGCCCTCGGAAGCTTCCAATAAGCTTCACCTTCCCTATCAAAAAGTCCCCGCACAACGTGAGGAGTCACTAACTTGCCACCATTAGCCAAAGCGCCGTTAAGCTGCACCAACTGCATCGGAGTAATCGAAAAACCTTGCCCAAAGGCCGTAGTAGCAACTTCCACCGGAGAGTTAATAAATTGCTCTCGATTTTTAAGTTGACTGCTTACTTCAAAAGGCAAATCAGTTCCCGCAGTTTGTCCGAGTCCGAGTTTTTCTAAAGCTTGATAGTAAAGAGAAGGTTTCATGGTTCTCATGATGTGCACCATCCCCACATTACTAGAATGTTTCAAAATCTCAGTAACAGTCGAAGGGCCGCGCGCGCCTGCTCTTTGGTAATCGGAATTTTGGATAGTCCAGGGATTCATATAAATCCGACCTTCATCGTTAAACACAGTATTAGGTTTCACCGCACCCGCTTCCAGAGCGATCGCCACATTAATCGCTTTAAAAGTCGAACCAGGCTCATAAACATCAGTGACAGCCCAATTTTTATAGCGCGACAAATCGAAATTAAAATATTGATTCGGGTCATAAGAAGGTTCCGCCACAACTGACAGCAATTCCCCGTTACGGGCATCCATCACAATCACTGTGCCCCGCTTCGCATCGTGTTGCTTCATTTTTTCCTTGAGGGCACTTCGGGCAGCCCGCTGCAAGCGACTGTCGATCGTCAATTGCAATTTCAAGTCATCAAGCTGTACAAATCCCGCCGTCAGCCGATCGGGAACCCAATTCCCATTGCTCGACCTGCTAAACTGAATCGACGGCATCGATCGTTCCAACAAATTCTGCTGGCTGTATTCCACCCCGGCTTGTCCCTTCCGTTCCCCGTCCACATAACCGAGGATATCCGCCGCCAATTCCTGCTGCGGGTAAAAACGCTGCTGCTGCCGCAGCAACTCCAAGCCATCGACCAGACTCTCTTTAATTTGCATCCCAGCGACGCGATCGGCAACCTCTTGAGGCAGAGACTCCGCAATTGTAATACCGCTTTCAGCAAGATTAAACCTGCGTATCAGTTCAGTTTCCGACGTAGTGCCCGGAGTCAGTTCGATCGCCAGCATCGGAGCCAATTTAGCAGCAATTTCCGCCTTCGAGTGGTTAAACAACTTCGGGTGAGCGTAGAGCGTGTACACCTGTCTGTCGATCGCCAAAACATTTCCTGCGCGGTCAATTATCGGGCGTCTCGGTACAAAGGGCTTCGTTTTGAGAGTTTGCTGCTGCTCGGCCTGTTTACGCAGCGCCGGAGCTCGCGTCACCTGCAAATAAAACAAATTCACGGCCAGCCCCAGCCCCCCCAGCATCAACACCGCCCACACCGCCCACAAACGGAACTTGCTGCGCTTTAAACGCTCCACCGGTCGCCCCCAAGATGCAGCTGTCTGTTGTGGCGATCGGCCGAAACTGCCGGAATATCTAGGCTTTGCTGGTTTTTCCCACCCAGTACGCGCGGCGAAGCTATCCCGTAGGGAATCGCCCGCCTGTTTTTTGCGTTTAAAATTCGGCGATCTGTAGCGGTCAAAACGGGGGTCGTAGCTCATGGCATTAAAAATTCAATAGCAAGTTAGAGCGTTTTAGAATTTAGAATTTATAACTTAAATCTTAAAAGATAAAATTCACGACTTGGGAATGAGCATTCCCTATCAGGGTTTGGATCACCTACAGTTGCATTCTATTTTTTGAAGTGGTCTTAATTATTTTTAATCTGTAACTTACGGTGGGAAGCAGAAAATCGATCGCGACTTGCAAAAAAGTCAACAAGGAAATTAGATCCTCCAATTCTCAAGCCCTCGGACACTCAGGCCCTCGGGCGCTCTCCGCTTTGACACAGGTTTAATAGCCCAGCGGTGTTTCCACACCGGCTCGACTCTTGAGAGCGGGCTCAGAATTTGGTGCCGCAACGGGCGATCGAGTTTCAGGGGCCGGCTGCAAGAAAATCGTGTCCCCAGGATTCTGTGGAACCAAACCGGTTTCGGAATTTTGGGCTTCTTTAGCAAGTTGGTGTTTCAAGACTTCGCTAGAAGCACTCAATTGCTGTTCCCGGAGGCGCAGAGTTTCCAGTTTTTGATACTCCTGACTCCAGCGCTGCTCGCCGTAAACTGTCAAGCCGTAGAGACTCAGAGCACCGCCCAAAAGCATAAGCGCTACCACTGAGGAGGCGCGCTGTGCCTGCAGGAGCGATCGTAACCACACTGGCTGCTGCTGGCGATTGGGCAACACTTTCAGCACTGATGCCGACGATCGAGTCTGAGCCTGTTCATCTGCTGGCGAGTAGTTGGGCAATACCGGCCCTGTCTTCGCCCGCCTAGCTTTGGCAATAGAAGTAACTTTGCTTTTGGCAGCGCCAGCAGCGGGCTTGCGGGTCGATCGGGAGCGGGGAGAATCGGGGGATCTGATAGCAGCGGTCATAGAGTTCACCAATACGTAAAATGGGGTAGCTTCAGCTTGATTGAGGTTAAAAGTTTTTTGTCTCCGAGATCGCCAGTGGTGGCTATCTGCGTTCGATCGGCTATCCTTACCAAGGATACCTCACAAGCCAACCAACCCATCCTACCACTGGTCTCTTTGACTTCAGGATTTGCCAAAAAAAAGAAATCTTTGCTGGTTAGCGATAATCTATGTGAAATTTATTAATAAATGCAGTATTGTAATCAACGAGCGAATCGTTGAGCTATTCGTGCCAGCATTGTTTCTCAAGTACACTATTCCCTTCCTTGCGATGGGTTTTCAATGTTAAGGAGTTTTTATGAACAAGGGATTAATTCGTTTGACTTTGGTAGTGGGCTTGGCAGCCGCCCTCGGCGCCTGCGGAGGTGAGACCACCAGCCCCACCAGCCCTTCTCCGGGCGGACCTGGCACTACTACTACTACTCCTCCTGCTGCTTCTTCTCCATCTCCAAAGGCCACTCCCACTACTAGCCCTGCCCCTACTCCTAAAAAGCCCTAACAAGGGCTCTGTCCGAGTCGGTGCCCAACGAGCCTAGCCTCGGGGTGAAAAATGGTTCGCTCCTCGCATTTTTTCATCTCATCGGTCTAGGTCTCAAGTTGGGTGGTAGTGATTGTCTGATGCTTTTACTACTAAAGTTCAGTACGTCCCGTTACCGCAGCAAAGTCCGCTGATTCGCTGCGTTACAAAAACATTCCCTTTCAACTAGAAAATTTGACCAATAATTTCTTGATGGTACCCGCCACGTGATTTATCCGTGGAATCAATCCCAAATCCAAAATCCTTGCATCCTCAAGCCCCCGGATTTATCCGTGGTGTCAAACTCAAATCTCAAATCTCAAATCTCAAATCGAATGACTCCCGGCCTGCAGGTCTTGAAACTCAAACCTGTGACAGGATGTTTGAGGACATTGCCACTGCTGCCTCAACTGAATATCCACCGGAGGCAAGCGAGATTCGACGCAAATTTTGCACTCTATCCAGTCTCCCTTGCCTTCCCCGCAACTGTTCCCACAGACGAGAGGAAAGCAAGCAGAGACTTGGATTCTCGTCGAAAACTGGCTCGATGACAGCATCGGCATTGCTACTCGATTTGTTGACTACGAGTTTCGCGTCTGTGCGGTCCAGCACATCGAGCCGTCTGTTTTGAGCAAGTTTAGTGATTCAATTGGCGCCGCACCAGTTCGGTATTAACCCTGCCTCGGCAAAACTCGCTCCAGTTGCGCCTCAGTGCTGCTTTAAACCTATTGCACCGTCGCTGGTAGGATGGTGCTAGTTTGGTAGGCAATTCCTTAAGGATGGCAGATATTGCTTGCTGCTGTCGCCATGCTCAGTGCTTTAGCTTTGATTCCTCAATACCGAGTTAAGCATCCTTGGCTGTTTGAGCGTATTGCCCAAATTCACGGACTTTGTGGGGAAACCCAGCCTCCAGAATCTGAAAGTCGCTCGATCAGGCTATCCTCCCTACCTGAAAATTCCAGGTAAACTATTAACTGCTGTCCCACACTTACAGGATTGACCCTCCTGCCGCGGCAAATCAACAATAGTTTGAAAATTTTTCGTATCACATATTAAATAATAAGTCAAGGATATTTCAGAAAAATATAAATTTTTCAATTTGTTTTAATATTTCTATACTTAGATGTTAGCAGCAAAACCCCAGCTCTGCCGCCGGCAAGGCAACAGCCTGCCGTGTGTGCAAGGGCGCGCGCTGGAGCTGCAGCAGTCAAGATCATGCTAATCAGTGGTAGGATCAGCGATCAAAAATGTATCCAAATGTAAAGTGCAGCGCCGCTCTAGGTTTTGAAAGCCATTTAGTTAAAAGATTGAGGTAAGTAGTTTTATGCCCGCGACCGTCCCCTTTGAACAGATTGACCGAATTGTTTGGAATCAGCACCACGATCCATTTGAAGTGCTAGGCCCTCACGCGATCGAAGAAAATGGCAAAAAAGTCTGGGTCGTCCGAGCTTATCTGCCGAATGCGGATGCGGTATCCGTAGTTTTGCCGGAGGCCAGGGCCGAATACCCGATGAAATCAGAACATCACCCTCACTTTTTTGAATGTACGATCGACACCCCAGAACTAGCAAACTATCAATTGCGGGTCAAAGAAGGGGAACATGAGCGCTTCATCTACGATCCCTACGCCTTTCGATCACCCAAACTCACAGAATTCGACCAGCACCTATTCTCAGAAGGCAATCACCACCGCATTTATGAAAAACTCGGGGCGCACCTCACCGAAGTAGGCGGCATCACAGGAGTATATTTTGCCGTTTGGGCTCCGAATGCCCGCAACGTCTCTGTTTTAGGAGATTTTAACTATTGGGACGGCCGCAAACATCAAATGCGGAAGTCGCAAAACGGCATCTGGGAATTATTTATTCCGGGACTATCCGTGGGAACTTCCTACAAATACGAAGTGAAAAACCAAGACGGACATCCCTACGAAAAGTCCGATCCTTACGGTTTCCAGCAAGAAGTGCGGCCTAAAACAGCATCAATTGTCACCGACTTAGACACCTACACTTGGCACGACAGCGCTTGGATCGAAAAGCGGCGGCACACAGACCCACTGACGCAGCCGATTTCGGTTTACGAATGCCACATCGGTTCTTGGCTGCACGCGGCTACTGACGAACCCGCCGTGCTACCAAATGGGGAAATACAACCCGCCGTGCAGGTTTCGGAACTCAATCCTGGGGCGCGCTTTCTGACTTACCGGGAATTAGCCGATCGGCTGATACCCTACGTCAAAGATTTGGGATTCACTCACATCGAAATGCTGCCCATCGCCGAACATCCTTTCGACGGTTCTTGGGGCTATCAAGTCACCGGTTATTTTGCCCCAACCTCCCGCTACGGCACACCTGAAGATTTCATGTATTTTGTTGACCAGTGTCACGCCAACGGTATTGGCGTACTGGTGGACTGGGTACCAGGACATTTTCCCAAAGACGGCCACGGCTTGGCTTTCTTTGACGGAACTCACTTGTACGAACACGCCGACTCCCGCAAGGGCGAACACAAAGAGTGGGGAACCCTAGTATTTAACTACGGCCGCAACGAAGTGCGGAATTTCCTAGTATCAAACGCTCTGTTCTGGTTTGACAAGTACCACATCGACGGGATTCGCGTAGATGCCGTAGCCTCGATGCTTTATTTGGATTACTGTCGCGAACCTGGAGAATGGCTGACCAACCAGTACGGGGGCAGGGAAAATATCGAGGCGGCAGATTTTCTGCGTCAGGCGAATCACGTCATTTTTAGCTATTTCCCAGGTGCGTTGTCGATCGCCGAAGAATCTACCTCTTGGCCGATGGTATCTTGGCCGACCTATGTAGGGGGTTTGGGTTTCAACCTGAAGTGGAACATGGGTTGGATGCACGATATGCTCGACTATTACCACATGGACCCGTGGTTCCGCCAGTTCCACCAGAACAACATAACTTTCAGTATGTGGTACAACCACAGCGAGAATTTCATGCTGGCTTTGTCCCACGATGAGGTAGTCCACGGCAAAGCCCACATCATCGGGAAAATGCCAGGGGACGAATGGCAAAAGTTTGCAAACGTGCGGTGTTTGTTTACTTTTATGTTTGCTCATCCCGGAAAGAAAACGATCTTTATGGGGATGGAGTTCGGCCAGTGGCAAGAGTGGAACGTTTGGGGGGATTTGGAGTGGCGTTTGCTGCAATTCGAGCCGCACCAAAAGTTGAAGCTGTTTTTTAAAGATTTGAACAATTTGTACCGCAGCGAAACGGCACTTTACAGTCAAGATTTTGCTGAGGATGGGTTTGAGTGGATTGATTGCAGTGACAACCGACACAGTGTCGTGGCATTTGTGCGCCGAGAGAAGGATGGCGACGAGTTTGTGGTGACGGTGTGCAATTTTACGCCGCAGCCGCACTCTCACTATCGCGTAGGAGTGCCGGAACCAGGTTTCTATACGGAGTTGTTTAACAGCGACGCGCGGGAATACGGCGGTAGCAATATGGGGAATTTGGGGGGCAAGTGGACTGAGGAGTGGTGGTTCCACAACAGTGCTTATTCGATCGACTTGTGTTTGCCACCTTTGGGGGTCTTGATCTTAAAGCTCGATCGGGCAAAAACAACAGCAAAATCTCAACAGTTTTAAGTTGTGAGTCTGAGAGTTTTGA
The DNA here is from genome assembly GCF_036702355.1 of Microcoleus sp. D3_18_C4. Lineage (NCBI taxonomy): Bacteria > Bacillati > Cyanobacteriota > Cyanophyceae > Oscillatoriales > Microcoleaceae > Microcoleus > Microcoleus sp. D3_18_C4. Next base: position 15,552 of record NZ_JAUBTF010000048.1, on the reverse strand, counting down.
GTTAGGAAGAATCAAAACTTTATTAAACCTAAAACTTTGAAGCTATTCCGAAACCCGGTTTCTCCAAGAAACCGGTTTTTTTTTGTTTTGTTGTTGTGGCGAAAGAAGGAAGTTCTGCAACGGATTGGCTTTCTTCGGATGTAACGGATGTAATACTAATTCCCAATTACTGATTACCAGTTACCCATTACCAATTACCAGAAAGAATTGGTTTAAAGCCCCAAGCCTGATCGGGAGAAATTAAAAGAAGACTACTCATTACTCCAATCCTCGGACTTCCAGGTAGAGGTCGCCCCGCGTGCGGTCAACTGTCAACTGTCAACTGTCAACTGTCAACTGTCAACTGAACCATTACCAATTTTTAATTTCGAGTATCGGAAGCGCCAAGATTATAAGAAACTTTTGACTGCTCAACTGTTACTACTTCCGAAAGAGATTGTTCTGCAGCTACCTCTAACTTTGGCAGTGGTAGATGCTTCATTTCCCAAACTTTTAGCAAAATTAGATATTCATAAAAAGCTTGCAGCGTGCACCAAGCCAATCCCGCTTGGCCGTCAAGAAATCCGCCCAGTAAAATATACATATAGAAAAAGCGCACCACAGGCCGCAAAGGCAAGCGCAAAGAAAAATCTTTCAAAGCGCGGCGCCTTTCCACCTCCGACGCGCCAAACAATAAACCCCACCAATTTACTTGACCTGCTTCTAATTGGCGGAGAGTTTCAGCCGCCTCGTCAGTCGAGTAGCGGTTGTGCTTTTCAATCCAGCGGGAAAGACCTTTGCTGCAAGTATAGTGAGGGTAAGTTTCCTTCAAAAAGTGAGTAGGACCGTTGCAGACTTCGCGTTCAGTGTGACCGTAGTCAGTAAACCACACTCGGTCTTTGCGAAAGAGGCGCATTTGATAGCGCGGATATTGAGTGCTGCGGCGAATCCAGCGTTCCATAAATATTACTTTTTCAGCTACGTAATAGCCGATATATTCTTGACTTTCGATCGCCTTTAAGCATTCAGCAAACAGTGCAGGCGTCATCCGCTCGTCAGCTTCGAGGATGTAAACCCATTCGTACTTGCACGGGACTTCTTGGAGCATCCAAGTCCGCTGGCGTCCGTGAGTTTCAAAGGGGTGCTGCACTGTTTGCACGGCATAGTTCTGAACAATCTCAAGGGTGCGATCGGTGCTGAAAGAATCAACTACAATGATATCGTCACAAAGCAGTGCCGATTCAATGCAAGCGGCGATATCAATCTCTTCGTTGTAAGTCAGAATATAAATTGAGAACATTCCCAGCTTTCAGTAAGGGCAAACTATTTGGTAAACAAACTATTTCTCAGGGATGTCTCGACCAGCGCGATCCCTGCCAGCGCTGGTCAATTTTTGCGGCGGCCGAACCGCAGAATTCCCATACTTCTCAATCCCGTCCAACCGACAGTAATGTAGCCGATCGCTAACAGCAAACTGGTGATTCCCGTCTGCAAACTCGAATTTCTCGATCGAGTTCTTAACTCTTTCTCTTTTTGTTGCTTGCGGGTGCGAATCTCGTTGCGAGCTTGAGTGGGAAGTGATTGAGCTTGCTGTTCCAGGAACTTGTCGAGGGCTTTCGGGTCATTTTTCGACTCCTCAAGCACAGCTTTCAATTCCTTGGGAACCTCTGGACTCTTGAGTGCTTGTTGCAGCTTCCCGTCGTCTTGCAGCAGCGCCCCTATCTGGCTGCGACGCTGGCTTTTGAGCTGTTCTACCTGAGCTTTAAATTGAGGGCTTTTAAGTTGTGCCTCAAGTTGACCTTCCGCTTGTCCCGCTTCTTGATCGACTTGAGTCAGAGCATCCTTGAGTTCCAAACGAGTATTGTTGAGGTGAACGGGAACCAGAGATAGGTAAACTAGACCTAACAAGCTGGAAATCAACAGGGCCCAGAATCGCAAGTCCAGCCAAACATTGCGTCGCTCAATAGAGACTCCACTGCTGCTGTCCACCCAAAAGCCAGTCATCAGGAGGGCGATACCGATCAAAGGAATAATGCCCTTGTCAACTATCTGAGTTGCTGCAGTCAACTGCCAGCCTCGATTGAGAAGGTCTGAAGTTTCTCCCGGCAGCGACAGAACAATGCAGTCAAGCAAAGCAGAGAGAATCAAGATAATCCCCACTACTTTGAGAGTTCGAGCAGCTACTGAAGAAAATTGACGGCTATTACTTGCTTTCATAATTCGTGTTAGATAATTCTACACCCTTAGATTCAAAGGGGTAGTTGAGTGGATTTTGTTGAACGAGTTTAGCTATTTTCCACCAAAATAGCTGCTTCGAGTACCGAACTCGACTTTCCTCTGGGTTTTCACAGGCTGCGGTTACGACCCAAAAGGTCGAGTTTTTGCACAGCTATATAGAGTTGGACACAGAAGGCTGTGCGCTTCTGGGTTGGCTGTAAAGCTTGGTCAAGATTGCGCCCAGACACGGCAGCAAGCAACTGCTGGCTTCTTCTATAGTCTGACGAATCCAGCGTAAAGATGAGTTCTGCACGCTTGGGTTCGGTGCTTTTAACTAGCTTTCGCTCGCGCGGCGGTGTCAGAAATAATAGACACAGGAGGAGCGCGTTTCGTTGGGTTTCACCCCCTAGGGCTCTCACACCCCGATCGCCTGCCCGATGCGGGGGAACTAAATCCCTTGTCTTATAGTAATTGATATAAGAGAGGGCGGGAATAAATAATTGTTTACCAACCTTTTTAACATCCAATTACCAACAGCACGATACGGCAGTCACAAATACACGAATAGCGGTTTTTTACTTGGAAATTCTGTTTGCCATATCAGCTTCGTCGCCGGTAATTTTTACTTCTATATTCTTGCTTAATAGTCACAGATTACTAATGCCTATTTAGTCATTTACAGCTATTAATTATTGCCAGGTTGAAGGATTTATTGTTCAATATTAAAAGTGCAAGAATTCAGATTTTTTGGTAGGATAATTTTGCTCGCTGTTCAAATTTGGTGGTAATGACTGCAATGATTTCTAATGTTTACACGTTGAAAGAACTTGAAAGATCGCTCGCATCCGATCCGGACAAGTGGCGTCCGCTCGTGTTTACTAACGGGTGCTTCGATATCCTGCACTGCGGTCACGTCCGCTATTTGCAGGCAGCAAAAAATTTGGGGCGATCGCTCGTGGTGGGCTTGAATAGCGACGCCAGCGTGCAAGCTATCAAACCCCAGCAGCCGGGATTGCCACCCCGCCCGATCGTACCGGAAAATCAGCGAGCCGAAGTGTTGGCCGCCCTCAAACCAGTAGACGCCGTAATAATTTTTGCCGAGATTACAGCAATTAAACTGATAAATATCCTGAAGCCTGATATATACGTTAAAGGAGGCGACTATCAAGTCGAAACTCTGCCAGAAGCACCGGCTGTTATCGCCGGAGGTGGCAAGATTTCCTTAATCGAAATAGAAGTTCCGAGTTCTACGAGTGCGATCGTCAAACGCATTTTACAATTAGGTACTTAACCCTCGATCGAAAACAGCAAACAGTGAGCTAAACTCAGAAGTTGCCCCATCATCAAAAAACACGCTTGGTGCGCGCGTGCGAAGCTATCCCGTAGGGAATCGCTCGTACAACTTCATTCCAATTGCTAAGCAGGAGATAATTTTAATGGAACTCACAAGCAATAACACGATCGCGGAAATCCTACAAAGACACAAAGCAGAGTTACTAGCAGACTGGCTCAAAGAACTGCAAAATACCGGGCTGCGGCGGGACGACTTGATGAGAGCCAAAGAATTGCGCTCCGAGTGTCAAGAGTTCCTGCAATTGCTCCACATTGCAGTGGGGCACGGTAACTTTAGCGACATCCAGACACCCGAATGGGAAAATATGCGGGTGTTGCTAGCAGAAGTTTCGCGATCGCGCGTTCAGAGAGGCTTTACTCCCTCAGAGATAGCGAGTTTCATTTTATGCTTCAAAAAGCCATTGTTCGATCGGCTTTGTCATGAACTGACACAAAACCGCGACGCACTTGTCGAACAACTTTGGCTTTCCACCAGTTTATTAGACCAGCTAGGCCTTTGGGTGACAGAAATTTTTCTCAAAGCTCGCGAAGAAGTAATCGAACGCCAGCAGCAAGAAATGCTCGAATTGTCAACACCCGTAGTCAAACTTTGGCAAGGCATTCTCGCTTTACCCATGATCGGGACTCTCGACAGTGCCCGCACTCAAATAGTAATGGAAACTCTGTTGCAGGAAATCATGGAAACCGGCTCAGAATTTGCAATTTTAGACATTACAGGCGTGCCGACTGTTGACACTTTAGTTGCTCAACATTTATTAAAAACTGTCGCCGCCGCCCGTTTAATGGGTACTGAGTGCATCATCAGTGGCATTCGTCCGCAAATAGCTCAAACCATAGTTCATTTGGGAGTTGACTTGCAGGATATTCTCACAAAAGCTACTTTAGCAGATGCTTTTAAGGTCGCGTTGCAGCGCCAAGGTTTAACTATAAAAAATCTTAAAGAGGAAAGATAAACATATTGCATTCTGACAGGTAAACCCAAGTAAAATTTAACGAATAGGTGAATTTGTGGAACGAATACCGATTCTTCAAATGGGAGAATTTTTGCTAGTAACAATTCAGGTAGATATGCACGATCGCTTAGCAATGACGCTGCAAGATGACCTGACGAACCGCATCGTCAAAACAGGTGTTAAAGGTGTGTTAATAGAAATTTCTTCTCTCGAAATTGTTGATTCTTTTATCGGTCGTATTATCAACAATATCGCTAGTATGTCGCGAATTTTAGATGCGGAAACAGTTGTGGTCGGGATGCAGCCAGCGGTTGCTATTACGCTCGTTGAGTTGGGCCTTTCCCTGACAGGAGTTCGCACAGCTTTAAGCGTTGAAAAGGGCATGATTTTGTTGAGAAAATCCTTGGGCTTGTCTCTTGACGAGCAAGCGTAAGCAGTCGATTAATTGTCCCCTGACTGAGGCACAGGCAGTCAAGAAACCTAGTTTGTTTGTAGATACCTTGTTGACAAACTGAAGATTTCTTAGGAGAGGGCTTACGCGCTCAAGGGGGTTAAATCAAGGGTTTGAGATTCCTGCACTATGTTCTCTTTTGAGAGAAAATCGTAGTAAGTGCGTAAGTCCTATTAGGAGAAACTAAGTTGATGAGCGTAAGTCCTATATTTTGGGGAGAAGTTCTATTTTGGTACAGTAGCCGCCATGTCAAAACGTGAGACACTAGAAATCCGATCGTCATCCGATATAGTCCACGTCCGACAGCAAGTGCGAACTTGGGCTGTAGCAATGGGATTCGGTTTATTAGACCAAACTAAAATCGTTACCGCAGCCAGCGAACTCGCCCGCAATACTGTAGAGTACGGCAAAGGGGGAACTGTAACTCTTGAAACGCTCGAATTAGGAACGCGCAAAGGGCTACGACTGATATTTGAAGACAAGGGGCCGGGAATTCCAGACATCGAATTGGCTATGACTGACGGTTATACTTCTAATCAGGGTTTGGGTTTGGGGCTCAGTGGTTCTAAACGGTTGATGCACGAATTTGAGATTGTTTCCAAAGTGGGTAAGGGGACTAAAATTGCGATCGTCCGCTGGCGGTGAACCAGTAATAGGATTTGAGAGTTGAGATTTTTGATTAAACCATTGGGAATGACCCAAAGTATCCAGGATACAAGCCCCCGGATGAATCCGTGGGGTTAATGCTTCAATTCTAAAATCTAAAATCTAAAATCTAAAATCTAAAATCGATTGAGTGAGGACGATCGGGGTTTGGAGCTTGCGTATAGTTGTATTATTTTTTTAATTGGTATAAATAGCAACCAGCAAAGCCAAGAAGTGATTCTTGGCATCCCACAGCATACCCGGAGAGGGTTGGCGTAGGGAGGATTTCATTATGAGAACTGATAAAAAATGATAGATGCCGTAGCCCTGCCCGTTACAGAAGAAAGTCAAGTCGGAGAAGCGCGGCGAATCGCAGTCGCCCTGGCGGCCGAAGTCGGATTTAACGAGACCGATCGCGGTAAAGTGGCAATTGTTACCACCGAAGCCGCAAAAAACCTGGTCAAGCACGCCCGCGAAGGAGAAATTTTGCTGCGAACATTCAAAACAGTGGCAGGATATAGCATTGAAATAGTAGCGCTAGACCGGGGGCAGGGCATGGCAAATGTCGCGCTGTGTCTGCGGGACGGTTTTTCTACAGCGGGAAGCCCTGGAACGGGACTGGGGGCAATTCAACGCCTCTCTACTTTGTTTGATATTCATTCTGTACCAAAACAGGGGACAGCCTTATTAGCGCGGCTGGAACCGACCCAAAATAGCCGGGAAGCATCCCAAAACAGCAATTATTTGGAATTTGGGGTCGTCCACTTGCCAAAAGTAGGAGAGCAAATTTGCGGCGATTCATGGGCGGCAGAAAATCACCTTGACAAAAACCTGATCTTAGTTGCAGACGGGCTTGGCTACGGGGATTTGGCCCAGGAAGCGTCTCGCGAAGCAGTGCGGGTATTTGAGGAAAACGCCAAACTTGGGCCGAAAGCAATTTTAGAGAAGGCGCACGCTGCTTTAAAAAATACCAGAGGAGCGGCGGCGGCGATCGCCCAAATCGATCGTACTCAACAAACAATTTGTTTTGCCGGAATTGGCAACATCAGCGGTGTAGTTGTCACAGATAACCAAAGCCGCAGCATGGTTTCCTACAACGGCACAGTTGGACATATGATGCGAAAAGTAGCAGAATTTGTCTATCCTTGGTCGCAGCAGTCCCTACTCATCATGCACTCCGACGGTTTGGCGGCGCAGTGGAATTTAAACCGCTACCCGGGTTTAGCCTCCAGACATCCTGCTTTAATCGCAGCCGTGCTCTACCGGGACTTCAAACGCACTCGCGATGACATGACAGTTATAGTAGCCAAGATGAGAGAAGCAGCGTGAGTTACCCAATCCTGACGACGGAAGTCCGTTTTGAACAAGACATCGTACAAGTACGCCAAAGAGCTCGCCAAATTGCTAAAGGGCTGGGATTCGATTCCCAAGTACAAACCCGCATCGCCACAGCAGTTTCCGAAATTGCCCGCAATGCTTTCAAATATGCAGGCGGTGGCAAAGTAGAATTCATTGTGGAAGGGGAATCGCCCCAAATTTTTCGGACTCGGATTTCCGACACGGGGCCGGGAATTGCTGATTTAGCGGCTGTGTTAAGCCCCAATTTTCGATCGCAAACCGGCGCGGGACTTGGTTTAGCAGCAGCGAAACGCTTGATGGACGAAGTGCAAATCGACTCGGCGCCCGATCGCGGAACGGCTGTACAATTAATTAAACAGTTTTCCAAAAATATGCCGGCGCTGAGTGCGATCGAACTCAATCAATTAGTTGACAAACTAGCGCGCCAAATTCCCGAAGATCCCTACGCTGAAATTCAGCAGCAAAATCAAGAATTACTACGCACTTTAGACGAACTCCGCCAGCGTCAAGAAGAACTCGTACAATTAAATCAACAACTAGAAGATACCAATCGCGGAGTCCTAGCACTTTACGCTGAATTGAACGACAAAGCCGAATCTCTCCGCCGCGCCAGCGAACTCAAAACCAGCTTTCTCTCCAATATGAGCCACGAGTTTCGCACTCCGCTAACGGCAATTCTGAGCCTTTCCGAAATATTGTTACATCGCCTAGACGGAGAACTTTCCGCCGAACAGGAAAAGCAAGTAAATTACATTCATAAATCTGCCGAGTCTCTCGCAGAACTTGTCAACGACTCGTTAGATTTAGCCAAAGTGGAAGCCGGAAAACTAACTGTTCGCGTGGCTGATTTTGAAGTCGAAGATTTGTTCAGCGCCCTGCGAGGAATGATGCGCCCCCTGCTTCCCCAAAACTCTGCCGTGTCTATAATTTTTGAAGATCCTCTCGAACTTCCAATCCTCACAACCGACGAGGGCAAAGTTTCTCAGATTTTGCGAAATCTGATTTCTAATGCCCTCAAATTTACCGAAGCAGGGGAAGTTCGAGTTGCTGCGGAAATAGGAGAGGAGGGAACAGTTACTTTTTCAGTAGCAGATACGGGCATCGGCATTCCCCCAGCCGACCAAAGGCAGATTTTTGAAGAATTTGTCCAACTCGAAAACCCCTTGCAGAAGCGCGTCAAAGGCACGGGATTGGGATTGTCTCTGTGCAAAAAACTGGCGGAATTTCTGGGGGGAAGCATTGAAATCACAAGTTCACCCGGAGTGGGTTCGACTTTTTTTGTTACACTGCCGATTCTGTATCCTGGAGAGGAAGAAAACCCTTTGGAAATATCTGCTGCTAAGGCAGATGAAATATCGCTGGCGATCGCAAATTCTCGTAGCTTGAGGGGTTCCGGGCCATCGCCAGCGGCGGATTCAGCAGCCAAAGTTTTGAATGGGGAGGATGAAGATAGTTTTTCGGTATTTGCTGAAAAACTTGCCACCAATTCATTGTACTGCGATATAGGTCGCCAACGGTGGTGAAGGTTGGGTGCGGCTGCTCTTTGAGCAACCGCCAGCAATTTTTATCGACATTATGATACTGACTCTGACCGAATTTGAGGTTTTGGAAGGGTTGAAGTGCGATCGAACTACTTGTCAAATATCTGCTATCGTGATGAATTCAAAACATTTTGGGTTACATCACTTTTTTGCTGTACGGGATGCTAGGCCTGCACGGTGAAACATATTATTCCGATGCAAAGGGAAACGATATCAGGCATTGTAGCTTTTGAGGACTGAAGTCGGATGCTGCGAACGTAATTATATTTTTTTCACCGAATTTTATATGGTTCGTAAGAGAGTTAATTTATAGCAGGCAATATTTATTTAATTTGCAACAGAATTTAACCTTTGTGCTGTAAAATGTAGCAGTTCTCAGTTGCCGACCATATAGTAGGGACTTACCGAGGGTCTGTTTTCGTGTCGGCGATCGGCTAAAATCCCTGATAAATCTCGTTCTTAGCAAAGTCTCGATTAATAAAAATAATGCCACAGTAGGCCCGCGATCCAAACCCATACAAAATAAGCCATTCCCAATTCTAAAATCTAAAATCTAAAATCTAAAATCTAAAATGGTATGACTTTCATCTCCCTTCAATATGCCCTGTTTCTGTTAGTTTTGTTCGCGGCTTACTGGTTGGTTCCGGTGCGGTGGTGGCGGCTGTTTATCATGCTGGCGGGTAGTTTAATTTTTTACGCTTCGCTGCAAATTTGGTACATTCCTCTGCTGTTAGTCGGGGCTTTGTTTAATTACTGCTTGGCGATGGCGATTGGGGAACCTCTGGATTGGCGGATTGCTAATGAATCTTGGAACCGCCGCCGTTTGTTGCTGCTGTGGATAGGTATCTGCCTGAATGTGTTGCTGCTTCTGGGCTTTAAGTATGTGCCTTTTTTATTGAGTTCGATCGGCACTTTGTTCAATTGGCCTGTAGCTATCGACGGGGCTGACTGGGTAAAAAGTCACGTCATCGCACCCCTGGGATTGAGTTTCTTTTGCTTTGAGTGCATTGCTTATTTGATTGACGTGTACCGAGGCGCGCCTGCTGCTACTTCGCTGCTGCACTTTGCTGCTTACAAGTTGTTTTTTCCCAAGCTGATTTCCGGCCCGATTACTCGGTATCACAACTTGATCTATCAACTGAAAACCCAGCAATTTCCGACGCCCGATCGCATTTCTGAGGGACTTTGGACGATCGCCTTTGGTGCAGTAAAAAAAGGTCTTTTCGCAGATAACTTAGGAATCTATGTCGATTTAAGCTTTACCAACTTGCAGCGGGCGGGTAGCGAGGATTTGTGGCTAGCTATTTTTGCTTACGGGCTGCAACTTTATCTCGATTTTAGTGGCTATGTCGACATGGCGCGCGGTACTGCTTTGCTGCTGGGTTGGTATTTGCCGCCAAATTTTGATTTTCCTTATTTTAGTGCCAGCATAGCTGATTTTTGGCGACGCTGGCACATGACTTTAGGGGATTGGCTACGCAATTATTTGTATTTTCCTTTGGGCGGTTCGCGAGTCGGTTTGTGGCGCACTTGTCTGAATTTGTCTATTGTCATGTTAATTGCAGGAATTTGGCACGGGGCAGCTTGGGGATTTATTGTGTGGGGGGGTTTACACGGTTTAGCTTTGGCGGTTCACAGGCTGACTGATGTGCTGTTTAAGCGGTTGCGGATCGAGTTTTTGTGGGAAAATCCGATCGGTATTGCGATCGGTTGGCTGTTGACTCAGGCGATGGTTTTTGGTAGTTGGATATTTTTCCGTCTTCCAGATTTAAAGGATTCTGGATGGGCGATTTCGCATTTGTGGGGACACGCTGCTGACGTGCAGTTTGCTGAGAAAGTTTATGGCGAAGCTTTGGGTTTGGAAAGAGTGCATTTAACTTGGATGTTGGCAGCTTTGGCGGCGGCGATGTTGGGGAATTATGCGTTGAGTCGGGGTTTGAAATTAGAGTTAAATTGGCCGCTGAAATTGGTGTTAGTGCCGCTTTGTTTGTATGCCGTTTGGGTGTTGGCTCCCGAAGGGGGTTTACCTTATATTTATTTTGATTTTTAGGGTATTATTTAATTCGCCGTAAGGTGCAGCGCACCCTACAACTACATTGAGGTGCGCGGAAGTGATTCCCAGCTACCTATTGGTGTCAACTTAAGGTTTTAGTTCGCCAGTCCTCCCGCTCACCCAACAGTCCGCCAGGGAATGAATTCCCTGTCTCATAGCTAAAGTCCTCTCAAAGAGGACTGAAGAACTGATTAGTCTTCAAAGCGAGGAATTTCGCTTTGAGGAAGGGGTTTCAACCGCTGCCGGACTGAGGATTTAACGTTAAGTGGACATCAATTCCTGCTACCCTAAAACTCACAGTCAACAGTCAACAGTCAACAGTCAACAATCCTCTCGCTCCTACACCCTACAACTGATAAGAACACCAGTCGCTCCAGCTACCGACATAAAGTTTAGCATCGGGAATTCCGGCGATTTCTAAAGACAGTAAATTAACGCAAGCCGTCACCCCGGAACCGCAATAAACAATAATTTCTTCGGCTTTTTCTAATTCCGTCCAGCGCTGTTTTTGTTCGGATGCCGATCGCACTTTTCCAGTTTCATCCGTCACCCCTTGCCAAGGATAGTTAACCGCACCCGGAATGTGACCTGCAATGGGGTCGATCGGCTCCCGCAAACCTTGATATCTCTCGCTTTCTCGCGAATCAACCAAAACCTTTCCCGGCAAGTCTTTACGCTCTTTCACAGCCTCAATATCTACCGCCAAATCCGGCTGCAAGTGAGCAACGAATTTACCCTCGCGGGCTTCTGGCAAAGTATTTGTTACTGGATAGCCCGCCGCTTTCCATGCGCTGAAACCGCCGTCTAACAAAGCGACTTTGCTGTGTCCCATATATCGCAGCAGCCACCACAAACGAGCCGCAAAAGCCAGCCGCGAATCGTCATAGGCGACGACTAAAGTTTCTGCTGAATTAATACCGATAGCGCTCAATTTATCAGCTAATTCTTCAATATTTGGCAGCGGATGTCTACCGCCGTGTTTGTCCACTGAACTCGCGAGATCGCGGTTTAAATCTAAATAGAAAGCTCCCGGAATGTGACTTTCTTGATATTGTTTTTGTCCCAATTCAGGGTCGGCAAGGGAAAACCGACAGTCAATAATTACAACTTGCGGATTGTCGGTATTGGTGGCTAACCATTCAGGAGAAACGATTAAAGTATTGTCAGTCATAATTTTTCACATCTATCTTTTAACATTTATCTGGAAGGACTTTTTTTATCTGGTTCTGCTTTGTCGGTACGAGATTTTTTAGCATTAGCTTTCTCCGAAGCTCTTTTTTCAGAATTGGATTTTTTAGGAGTTGCTTTTTCCGAAGGTGATTTTTCGACGGGTGCGGGAGTTGGAGTTAGCAGAGGGGGAGTTACGGCTGCTTCTTGAGCGTAAAGCAGATATTTCTGATACTCGATTACTTTTGATTGAGCTAGTTGATGGTTGGGGCTAGAAACTGGTACTCTTCTCATTAATGAGACGGCTTCTTGCCAACGATCGATAACTGTAGTCCAATCGGCCTTGGTTTTTGCCGATCGCCCTAACTCTGCTGCTTTGAGTGCGCTGTTAACGGCTTCTCGAAAAGTATCAGGTGCAGCATCCGGTGCAGTTGCTAAATTTGCTGTTTCATCGGGATTATTCCCCGCAGTTGCTGCTGGCTGGTTCAAAATTTTACCGACAAACGCCACCACCGCGATCGCCAACATACCCGTTACTAGCCCCACTACAATGAAAGTCGATCGCAGTCGGTTCTCAAATGCAGCAAGTTCCGACGGTTTTTCCTCCTCAATATTGTTCTCCATGTCTGTGCGATCGTCCATATTAACAACAGCAGTATTTGGTACAGATCCTACAAAGCTCTGGGGTTCAAAAGTGCTGTTGTCCAAACTAAACTCTTGACTCCAAGCAGCAGCAATCTGACCGCTTTCTCTGCCCTCAACCTTCACTTTGCGAATCGAATCAGGCTGCAAATTCGTCAGCTCGGTGCGAACAAAATCAACTAAGGTATTTTCTATGGGTACTTGCTCGGCCTCAAGAATTACATCCAAACAGTCGCCGTCGAGATTCGCGGAGGCTGTGATGCCTTCAGATTGCAACTGGCTGTTTAGCCAAGATGCGATCGCAGTGGCGAGATTTCCCTGCTTGGCAAGTTCCTGAAAATTAAGCTCTGTCATAGCTGGACACCTGATAATGCAGAAGGTAGAAGGCAGAAGGAATGAAAAAGTCAGAAATAGTTTTTTTAAAGTTGAAAACACCCTAACTGAAATTCAACAAATAGTATAATGTATCGTGGCAAATCCCAGCCCAAAGACGCAAATTATCACTCTCGCTCCCCCTCCCAGCCCTTGAGAAAAGACTCGCAGTCCTTACTCCCAAACCAACTCAGGTTTTTAGTGAGGAATGCAAGTCGTCTGGCTCAGCCGCCAAATACTGCTGCTGCAACCAGGTTTTTGATACCGGGCGCGCCAGTCCAGATATTGCAAGCATCACCCCTAACACCAGCATCCGCCTGGAAAAATCCTCGCTCGCGCGGATGCGAGATGGGAAATTTTAGATGAAAAATTTGTGCGATCTCATTACCATCGGCGGACAGCGGGTGATATCATCAGTTAGTCAATATTCAAGTTTTTATAGCAAATAACTCGATCGCACAATGGTAGCAATAGCAATTTTAGCGGCTGGACGCGGCACGCGCATGAAATCTGACTTGCCTAAAGTTCTACACGAATTAGGCGGTCGATCGCTAGTTGAGCGAGTCCTCCAAAGTTGTCAAGAAATTCAAATTACGAGGCGACTTGTCATCGTCGGTTATCGAGGTGAACTCGTTAAAGAATCCCTGATTCGAGGTCAAGAAAGATCAGGAAAAAATCTTCAATCTCCTCCCCTAGAATTTGTAGAACAAACCGAACAATTGGGAACAGGTCATGCCATTCAACAATTGCTGCCTCACTTAGAGGGATTTCAAGGAGACTTGCTGGTATTAAATGGGGATGTACCTTTGCTGAGGGCAGAAACTCTCAAACAATTGATGGTAATTCACAAACAGCACCAAAACTCTGCTACTTTATTGACAGCTAATTTGCCTAATCCTCAAGGGTACGGCCGAGTATTTACCGACAGTCAAAACTTAGTCCAGCAAATTGTCGAAGACCGCGACTGCACACAAGCTCAAAAGCAAAATCACCGAATTAATGCAGGTGTTTACTGTTTCCACTGGCCGGATTTAGAGAAAATTTTGCCAGAATTGAAGGCAGACAATGACCAAAAAGAATATTACCTAACTGACACGGTAAATTTCCTCAATCCGGTAATGGCGGTCGATGTGGAAGATTATCAAGAAATATTGGGAATTAACGATCGCAAACATTTAGCTACAGCTTGCGATATTTTGCAAACGCGGGTAAAGGACAAGTGGATGACGGCGGGAGTGACGCTGCTAGATCCCAACAGCATTACGATCGACGATACCGTAGAGTTGCAGCCGGATGTGGTAATTGAACCGCAAACTCACTTGCGGGGAAATACTTCGATCGCCTCTGGGAGTCGTATCGGCCCCGGCAGCTTGATCGAAAACAGTCAGATTGCAGAAAATGTGACTGTGCTTTATTCGGTAGTTTCTGACAGTATGGTTGCTGAAAATTCCCGCATTGGCCCTTACGCCCACTTGCGGGGACACGCAGAAATTGGGGCGAACTGCCGCGTCGGCAATTTTGTAGAATTGAAAAATACTCAAATCGGCGATCGAACTAATGTAGCTCACTTGTCTTATTTAGGCGACGCGACTTTGGGAGAAAAAGTCAACATCGGTGCTGGGACAATTACGGCGAATTATGACGGAAAAAACAAGCACAAAACTCAAATAGGCGATCGAAGTAAAACTGGTTCTAACAGCGTGCTGGTTGCACCGATAACTGTGGGGGAAGATGTTACTGTAGCGGCGGGTTCTGTGGTGACAGAAGATGTGCCGAATGATTGTTTAGTAATTGCCCGTTCCCGGCAAGTTGTCAAACCAGGTTGGAAGTTGAAAGAACCTAAAAAGTGAACAATGGTTCACTTTTTAGATGATCAGTTTCCACCCAATCGCGAGTTTCGCACTGGATACCAAAGAAACCGGGTTTTTATACCGGAAGCGATGGCAATCTAGAAGAGATTTTGGTGAAAAACCCGGTTTCTGCGTAAGTCCGCCACCTTGAGAAATCGGGTTGATCGCGATCGGCTATTTTTGGTTATTTTGCTGGTGCAGATAGTTGTTAATCGCTTTAGCGATTTTTGCTTGCTGGTATGGGTTCATCGTGCGGGGTAGGGAGATGCGAGAGCCTCCACAAACTAACAGTCTGATTTCGTACCAAGTGTCATTATCCCGATCTTTTGTTCGATCGACTTCCACGCCATAAATCTCGCACAGAGAGTATTCCGTTACTTTACGTGCCAACAAACCCCGCTGTTTAACAGTCAAGGTGTTTAAAGTTCCATCGAAGCTGTAGATTTCATTATTTCTCAAGACGATCACTCCGATTCCTGCGAGCAAAAATATGCCTCCTGTCCATCCCAACCAGCGATCATCTTGGCTTAAGCGCAGCAATCGATTTTTTGCATTTTTAACAAAAAAATTGATGTCAGAAGCCACAGCGTTTTGGGTTCCCCAATTAGTGGAGTTAGCAGTGAAAGGAACATTGCCAACAGAAGTCAAAAGTACAACTCTGGTTTTATAGCCGCATCTTTCAACTTTAGCTCCCCGCAAAGAATCCAGCTCAATTTCTTTGATGTTCGATCCCAGTAAATTCGATCGCACAATCTGGCACTTTCCTTGTTTTGCCTGCAATCGCTGGCAGCTCAGACTTGCTGCATGATAGTCAAAAGTCAGCGATATCAGTCCCAATGTCATGAATAAACAACTAGGGAACCAAAAATCAAATATGCTTTGAGTCTGAATAATTAGGGTTTGCTGAATAATTGATCGCAGACCACTAGCAGGAGCGATCGATATATTCAAGGTGAGTTAAATATAAGTT
>NZ_JAUBTF010000047.1:0-61722 GCF_036702355.1 Microcoleus sp. D3_18_C4 | reverse complement strand
GGGTGTGACGGGAACGTTAAATGCTTACCCTACTTACATTATAGCTTACTTATCTCTGATTTATTGTTTAAGTCCCGCTAATGCCATAATTCTCGATGTCTTCCCACCCTTGCGCTCCGGCGATGATAGCGAAAATTGCTATCGCTAGGATATCGGTGAGTTGATGTTTCTTAGTTCGCTCGACTCTGTGGTCTTTAATATCTGCAAAATGTGCTACTAAACTTTGTTGAATATCTTGAATCTCTGCTACTTCCCGGAGCAGGGTAAGCGCACCTCAAACGCAGTTGCCATCTAGGTTGTAGGACTGCTACTTTGAGAGAGTTCAGGGAGTGCTGCGACTAATACCTTCACCATATAGTCATCGCTCATCGCAGCCAGTCTCGTTTTCTGGACTAAACTGCGTTTTTTGCCTGTGGATTCTCGATTGAGGGCATTGAGGGCGAACCGTCGTAAAACCGCCAGGTTCTGGGGACCGTGCATCGACCGCACCCGACAGGCATCTTCACCAAAGGTGACATCGAGAACCCAATGTTGGGAGTTCTCAATGCCCCAGTGCTGTCGAATGGCACCGCCAATCCGCGGGTTATCGGCGTCCAGACTCGTGAGGTAAAACTGGATCTCATGGGTGGTTTTATGCCACAAATGACGGGTTCGTTCAACGATGACAATGGTCCGCAATCCTACCCAGCCATCGGCTTCATGCACTGAGGCAAAGGCGTTCAGGGGAATGGTCCACACCTGCCGCTTTTCGATGCGGTGATGGCCGGATTCCACCGTGTAGTCTGCACTTTTGGGTAAGGTGTTCTCAATCTGGGCCGTCTCAAACCAGGTCTGAACTTGCTGGAAGAGGGTCGGATGATTCTTTTTTAAACAGAGGATGTAGTCGGCGTTTGCCCCTTGAATCTGCGCTGCAATCGTTTTTTGAGTGTCCATGGCATCCAGGGTGACAATGCAGCCTGTAATATCCAGCAGTTCGAGCAAGGCGGGAATAGCCGTGATTTCATTGGATTTATGCCGGACTTTCGTTTGACCTAAGACCAAGCGATGGTCTGCGGCCCAGGCACTGACCAAATATAAGCACTTTTTTCGATTGTGGCGATCATAGGAACCCCTCAGTTGCTTGCCATCAATGGCAATGACTTGAACGCCGAGGTCCGTGACTAAGGTGCGAACCCAGTTCTCGAACGTGGCTTCCATCTGTTTGGGGTGAAGACGTTCCATCACCCGCCGAAAGGTATCTGGGCTGGGGATGCCATTGGGTAGTGCCAAGAAGGTCCAAAGCCAAGCTTGTTTGCCGCTGCCATAGAGTTCCATCGCTTCCCAGCCTTGTCCGCCTGCAATTGTGGAGAGAATCGCAATGATGAGAATATCGGATAAATGATGCCATTGTCCCCGTTCGACGGGCGGGATCTGCGACTGATTTGAAACAATCTACTAAGCCTTGGCTTAAGGCTGATATTTCTAAGGGAACCGCACGAGGTGTGGTCAGTTCAACAGCGGGCGCAAATCCTTGAGACATAACGGGAACCAAGATGTGGGAACATCCTCCAGTGTCACCTTGTGTCAGCCTCCAAGCGGGGAAATCTCACAAACCTTTAGCATTGCACCTTTAATTTCAGGATCTGGCTTATTAATCTGTATCCTGAGCTACTATTTAACGTGCGCTTACCCTGGTAAATATGCT
Source organism: Microcoleus sp. D3_18_C4 (assembly GCF_036702355.1). Taxonomy (NCBI): domain Bacteria; kingdom Bacillati; phylum Cyanobacteriota; class Cyanophyceae; order Oscillatoriales; family Microcoleaceae; genus Microcoleus; species Microcoleus sp. D3_18_C4. Next base: position 60,038 of record NZ_JAUBTF010000047.1, on the reverse strand, counting down.
TCAAAACAAACTTTGTCTAAATGCGAAAACTCCCAAAAAAAACTTTTTCCCGTAGCGCTCGATACTGCCCCATACAGCCAAAAACACTCAAATTTCCATTGATGCTTCCCGACGGGCTTTACACCTGAAAGCGTCAGCTTGCGCCGACGAATTGTATGTAGCCCTATCCGCGTTTCATCACGCTCACCAATAAGTGACTTTTTTATATTTGTTTACTTGAGGTAAAGCTTTGTGTAGTAAAGCTTTTATCTGTTGATGCAAGTTATTTTTGAATTCCTTAATCGCCGTAGATTTCTGAGAAATACTGCGAGGTCTTGGAATTTTTAATTTACTTTTCAATTCGCCTCTAACCAAAGAATATACAGCCGGGTAACTACTGGCTATTCCTTTAATCAACCAGAGCCAAAGATGAACTTCTTTATAACTCTGAAATCCTTCAGGGTCTCTCAACTCTTGTTGCAAGGTCGCTGCTATTTCAACTGAGAACTTTTTTGGGCGACCGAAAACCTGCCGATTTTTTAACAAATTTTCCAGACCGCCCTTTCTATATTGGGAGAGCCAGCGATGAATCGTTGCCTCACTTTTACCTAAAACTGTGGATACTTCCCGAACAGTTTCTACTTGTTTTGACTGAAATAAAGCATTTGAACTTTGTTATAAGCTAGGATTCTTTTTTGCTGTTTGAGGATTGCTCGTAAATTTTCTACAGATTCGGTAATCTTTATATGAGGACGACCAGACATTGTAATTCTCGCCTTTACTTTTTACAAAAGTCTATCATACCATTTTCCTAAATTCCTGCTACAGATAAACCCTCTAATATGAATGGATATCCCGTCAAAGAAGCAATCACTTCGTTAGTCAGCTTTTTTAACTCTTTTTGCACTGTCTCTCTCAATTCTTCTCTACCATCAAATCTCAACCATTTCAATTGTTCCTTGATATATCCCCACAGCCTTTCTATGGGATTCACTTCCGGACTATAAGCCGGTTGAAACAGTAAAATCACGTTTTCTGGTATACTTAGGTTCAATGAACAATGAAATCCTCCATTGTCTAGTTGAATTATATGCAAATCATCTGGATAAGCGGTGGCAAATAGCTCCAAAAACTTCTCAAAACACACGGCTCGTCTAGATGCGTAAATTCATAAAAAAATCTCTCTCCTGTTTGAGGTTCTACTACTCCATACAACCACAGATATATAAAGTCCCATTGCACTGCTCCGTGAGGCTTAATGCCTTTGCCAGTTAATTTCCTTCTTTAAATTGTGTGTAGCCCCATTCGACTTTCGTCTTGGCTCCCATAGCGAATTTTTTGCCATTGCTTTAAAAAGCTCTCACTTGGACTCAGGCCGGCTTTTACTAAGGATGGCAGTTTTTTTAAAATTCTGCTACTGCACCTTTTTTTCTGTTTTTCACTCACGGGACGCGGCACTTTTAATTTCCCTTTGAGTCGATATCTTGCCCACTGATGTACTGTTCGATAGGCAACTTTTACTTCGCAGCAACTTGTCAGCCAGTGATGTACTTTTTTGTAGCTACTAAATCCTTCGGGTTCTTGTAATTCTTTTGATAATCTCTCTACAGTTTCAGGATTCATTATTCTTGGTCTTCCTGAACGAGGTTTCTGCAATAATAATTCTTCGATTCCCCCCGAACGATAACTAGACAACCATCTTTGTATTGTGGTACGATGTTTCCCTAACCGCACAGCAGCAGACAATACGCTGTCTACCGTTTGGGTTTTGAGCCAATACAGAACTTGCAGTTTTTCGTAGCAAGTCACATCTTTCTCTTTCCTCAGAAGAGCTTTCAGTTCTTCTTCTGTTTCCCGAATTTCAATTTTGACAACTCCTGACATTTTTCTTCTTTATATTTGGGTACTAATTCACAAAAAAGACACCTACTAACTGTAGCACTATTTTAGGAAAGTGGTATCACATCTTTAAAAAAATGGTATAAGTCTTTTGTCAAGAGGCTTTCGGAGAGTTCTTAAAAAAGAATTGGTCAGACCCTCGTTGCTTTTCAGGAAAAGGGGCAATAATTAACTTAACATTCGGTTTTCGCTGCTGTTTAATAATGCCTAAATCTCGATTTTGGGGTCAGCGAAATACTTGATTGGATCTGTTGCTTTACCTTTATGATGAGCCATAGTAAAATGATAAAGACCGCGATAAATCATTTCTAAAGAAATCTGCTCAAAAGGTAGAGCTAGTTCATCAGCTACCGCATCACCTAAATCTACTAAAACTGCATAAAATAACCAAGTTGCCCAAATCTGTAATTTAATCCCATTGATTGAACCCGTCCATAAATAGCTTAAATCTAACAGCCTTTTTACAATATTAAAAGCTTCTTCAATCCGCCAACGTCTCCGATACAAATCTGCTACTACATAAGGGGTAATTTTTCTGGCTCTAGCACACTTGTTAAATAAGAATGCCAGGTTTCTCCTGAACGAACTTCAATCAAACGTAAGGTAATAAACGGAGTTTTCTTTGTTCCAGACCCCAAACGTATCTTACGGTCTCGCAGTCCATAACTATCGGTAAATACTTCCTCTACTTTGATGGCGGCTCCTTTCTTTATTCGGGTAATAAAGTTAACCTTTCGCTCAATTAATTCTAACCAAAAATTAAAGTGATAAAAGCCTCTATCTAATAGTAATAACGTATTTTTGCTGACGAAATTGAGGATATTTTCTTCAAGTTTTACATCAGATTCTTTCGCATTTTCGGTAAACCAAATTTCGACTGGCAATCGAGTTACTAGATCAATTACTGTACTTATTTTCCCCGCCAATTGTCCTATTTTAGCTTCCTCTAAGTTTGATGATTTCCGAAATAATGCCTCTAATATTGAACTATCTATAATCCAAATTTGCTCAAATCTGGTTAATGTAAACTGAATACTTTCTGGTAAGGTTCGTTGATTTCTGCTCTGCCAATTTGTTCTTAACCTTGGCAATAAATCTTTAAATACTTGTTCAAATAACTCGGTCCGAAAGGTCAAAAATCTCGCTCGACAGTGCTTGTTGGCTGACTTGAGTGGGATTACACCACAGAAAGCCGTCTCTCGTTAACATTCTGGTCAGTTCTCTTACTCCTGCTACGTCTCGCCAGAGTAAGGTTAAGACCGCAGCCATCATCAATGGCAAGTTGAGAATTCGGTCCCGAAGTTTTAGCTGACGGTAGGAATTTTCCTGATGGAGCATGGCTGGTGTCAGTAATGCTTCGAGTTGCTGGGCAATTACTTCATCCTCTATAAGTGGTCGTTGTTTCTTTTTCGCGTGGTCCCGATTGGTAGTTCTGGTCTTGGTCATGGCTGGTCATAATTGCTCAACTACTTGCCTATTCTGAGTTTCATCTATTTTTTAACCAATGTAAATACCCCCTTGACAATTTACCCATCACCTTAACTTGTCACTAATGGTTTTGGAGTGGATCATTGGTATATAGCGATCGCAAATGAATTGTAAATCACAAATCATGTATAATAATGAGGACGTAAATCTCAGTAGGAGTTGAGATGTCCCAAAAGAAATCGGCCGAAGAATTTGTGGAGCATGAAGTCCAAGCTTTATTGGAATTCGAAAATTTTATTGCCAGCAATCACGACCCAAGAGAACTTAAAAGAGCTGCTTCTATCCACAGGTTAATTCAAGGGGTTCCCCGCGGAACTATTCAAAATATATTGGGAGTATCATCTCCATTTATCAGTAAGTGGAAAATCAATTATGCGTTGCAGGGAAGTGAAGGGTTGCGCTTAAACCATCAGGGTTCGCGGGGACAACTTAAGCCTGAATAACGAGCGGAAGTCATCCAATGGTTAACCAATAAAAACCAGTGGGATTTATCCGAATTGTCAAATTATATAGCCGAGCGATATCAGATTGAATTTCAATCAAAAACTAGCTACTACCAACTTTTTAATTCAGCGGGAATTAGCTGGAAAAAATTTCAAAAAAAGAATCCAAAACGTGATGAATACCTCGTCAAAAAAAAGCACCAAGAAATCTGTGAAATTCTGGAAGAACACCGCTCAGCTATAGAAGCGAGAAAGCTTGTGGTGTATTTGATTGATGAGTGTCATCTATTGTGGGAAGATGTCTGTGGTTATCTTTGGGGAAGGCGCAACGAGAGAATAGAAATACCAAGGCGTGAATCAGAGAGAAAAACAAACTTATTATGGCGCAGTAAATTATTTAACAAAATACTTTGTTCTGCGAGAATATGCAACGGCAAATTCTGAGAATACAGTGGCTTTCTTAAAAGACTTACAATCTTTAAATCCCGAAGCCAGACATTTGATTATTTGGGATGGAGCCAGCTATCACAAATATAAAGAAATGAAAGCTTACCTAGAAGAAATTAATCAAGGTAAGGAGCGGGATGAATGGCCTTTAACTTGTGTCCTGTGTGCTCCTAATGCTAGGCGAGCAGAATCCAGTCGAAGATATTTGGCTTCATGCCAAGACTTGGGTGAGAAAATTTGGGAATCGGCTCAGTTATGAATGCCTTGGTTAAATGGTTTTTCAATTTTACCATACAGTCACAAAGCTTTGACTTTCTCAAGTTACACAAATTTGGTATTTTTGAACCAACACTCAAGGGAACTGCTGCTCGATCGAACCCTTAATTAATTTACGAATGATTTGCGATCGCTATAGATTTGCTAAGCAACGATTACATTGGACATTACCTAACTTAAGAACTCCCGAACAATCAGAGCGGTGGAGCGATTTAATGCCGTTGATGAGTTGGCAACTCTGGCTGGCTAAGGACTTAGTGGTCGAGAATCGACTGCCTTGACAATCTGAAGCGTATCAATTTAACTCCTGGACGTGTTGCCCAATCAATGTTGTCGATTTTAGTTGATATTGGTACTCCGGCTCAACTGCCTAAACATAGGGGAAAATCCCCTGGTTGGGAAAAAGGAAAGGCACGTACTAAAGCACCGTACTATCCCACTGTTAAAAAACGGGTTTCTCAACGCAAAAAATCTTCAAAATTAGCTGTTTAATCTTCTACCTCTTGAGTTGTTGAGTAACAGTTTGCCTTCTAGTAAAAGGCAGCTACTTTTAGCTGCTACCATTGTTTAGTCTAAACTCCAATTACTAAGCAACTGCAAGTTCATATTGCAGAACTAAAATTTCATTAGCTTTCAACATAGCCATAGCATATTCACTCCTTTGACTATCAGCAAACTCCACTAAATACTGACATTCCTTTCCCGTATCATACACTTCAACAATAGTTCCCACAAGTCCAACTGGCAAACTAGAAATAGATGCGTATTCTGGTTCCACTGGCGCTAATCGCGTATTTGAAATCGGCTTGAGAATTGCAACAGAATCCAAAACTCTAAAGTGTGTGATCATAGTTTAAGAAAAGCTGAAATTCAACAACGGTTAGAATTAGTTGAACTAATTTCCCAGAAGTACCTTCTCAAGGTTTTTAGGGGCAGGTTTAGTTAGGATATACGCAATCGCAGCGAGTTTACACCTTTCACGCACCCGCCCTCCCCACGCTAGGATTTACCCATTACTTAGGCCTTAAGTTCGCGCTGCTAAACTCAGAAGCCACAATCATCGACCCAATCCCCGCATCCGTAAATATTTCTTGCAGCAAAGCATGAGGAATTCGGCCGTCAATAATGTGAGCACCCTTCACACCCTGAGCCAAACTCCGCACACAACAATTAACTTTCGGAATCATCCCCCCAGAGACAACTCCCGACTCAACCAACTCTCTTGCTTCTTGAATATCTAACTTAGCAATCAGACTATCCGGCTTGTGATAATCCTCTAAAATTCCCGCAGTATCAGTCATCAAAATCAACTTTTCCGCTCCCAAACCAGCCGCAATTTCTCCAGCCACCGTGTCAGCATTAATGTTGTAAGATTGACCGTTTTCATCGGCTGCCACGCTCGACACCACCGGAATATAACCGCTGTTCACCAAAGACTCCAAAATCTGGATTTTCACGCCGCTGACTTCACCCACAAACCCAATTCCCTCGCGGCCATCTGGACGAGCTTGAATCAGATTGGCATCCTTGCCACACAATCCCACTGCTTTGCCACCAGCTTGGTTGATTAAGGAAACAATTTCCTTATTTACTTTCCCCACCAAAACCATTTCTACAACTTCCATTGTCGCCGCATCAGTCACTCTCAAACCATCCTTGAATTGCGGCTCAATTCCCAGTTTTTCCAGCCAAATATTAATTTCCGGGCCGCCGCCGTGAACCACAACCGGACGCATCCCCACGCAAGCTAGCAGCACAATATCCCGAACCACCTTGTCTTTGAGATTGCTATCTTTCATCGCCGCACCGCCATATTTGACCACAATGGTGCGACCGGCAAAGTGTTGAATGTAAGGTAGTGCTTCGGACAGCACCTCTACTCGATTAGTGTCCGAATTCCTAACAAAATCGCTTTGTTTGAGCATGGGTAAATTACAAAAGACTAAAAACTTAATTCTAAACTTTAATGGCTAAAGCACATATTAACAGCCACAAAAATCACTTTTTCCCTTGAAGTTATCGACGCACAGGGTCGATCGCCTTTATTGAACCCCATCCTCAACAAATTCATAGGTTTTTTTAATAAAAGCATTAAAAATTATGTATTATAACTTATACATTTTTTGCTACAGTCAAGAAATGTATAACTCCCTAGATTTACTTAACGTTTTATGTTAACTGCTGTCGCCCAAGACTCCCAAAACCTTCAGTACAACCTACCATCAGACGCTGACTCGTCCCCCCGGATGACGGTATTTTGCGATTTAGACGGGCCCATAGTCGATGTGTCCGATCGCTACTATGCCACCTATCAAGAGGGATTGGCCGATACTCAAGCAGCTTATCTTGCTAGGGGAATCAACCTCAACCTTCAAATCCTCAGCAAACAGCAGTTTTGGCAAATGAAACAAAACCGAGTACCCGATGCTGAAATAGCCAAAAGTTCCGGCTTGTCGGGAGAAGAAATTCACGTTTTTCTCGGATGCGTCAGTCAGATTGTCAATCAGCCAGACTTGTTGCACTTAGATCGCATCCAGCCGGGAGTGCAATGGGCGATCGCACTTCTGCACTCCCGCGGCGTGCGGCTGATTTTAGTCACCCTGCGACCGAGAAATCAAGCCGTTCAACTGTTGCAAAATTACGGTTTAGCCAGACTGTTTACCAGCATTCGCGGAACTCAGATGCCGGATGCCGCCTATCACAACTATACAGCCTTAAAAACTGAATTGTTGGCTGAAGTTGCAGAAGAATTTGAGTCATCGCTGGGTTCGGCTTGGATGATCGGAGATACAGAAGCAGACATCCTCGCAGGACAAGCATTAGGAATACCTACAATTGCCGTTACCTGCGGAATTCGCAGCCGCTATCAACTGCAAAAGCACCAGCCTAATTTCATTCTCAGCGACTTGATTATTGCCGTCCATCACTTATTAGGTTCGGGCCAACAAGTAATAGTAGAATGACTCAGTTAACCGTAATTAGTTAACAGTTAACTGTTGACTGTTAACTAAGGACTAATGACTGAGGACTAATGACTGACTAAGACTTTTCTACATTCCTAGTCATTTCCCACAAGCGATTCAGGGGAAAATAAATCACCGGAGCCCAAAGACTGCTAAGAATAGCAGAACACAAAGCTACTCGCTGGTGATAGCTCCAAATTTCCAGTAAAGCCCGATCGCCCATAGTAAAAAATTGCAGCCCCATCACCGTTTCCGCTACCACCGCCATCCCAAACACAATTAACGCGATCGGAATCGGATCTCTCTCAACAATATCTACCGGAATCGACCAGGTTTTCTGCAAAACAACTGTTAGGACTCCTACAACAACTAAACTCACAGCGTGGCTGGGGTGAGGAGCCGTCATCGCATCTTGAAGAAACCCCAAAACCAAGCCCATGCTAGCAGCTCCCCAAACTGTACGTTTCCGCTTAATACTCCAAGCTACCAACCAAATTAACAGCCAGTTAGGTCCAATTCCCAGCAATTCCATTCCCGGCATCCGAGTGGGCAATATCAGTATGCACAGCATCACAGATAGAAATGTAACTGCGAAGTTGAGAAATTGGCGCGCTTGCGAAGACATCCGAGGTAAAGCTTTCATTGTTGCTGTTCTCCCCCAGATGGTTCAGAAGATTGACCCTCCGAAGCCTTTGGTTCGGCTTGCTTAGAGTGGGGGTAAACCAGCGCCCACTCCAGAGAATTCATTGGTGCAGAGAACTCAACAACAGCTTCGGGAGCCGGAGTTTTATTCATATCCACCGAAACCACTTTTCCCACCGGCAAACCCGCAGGGAACAACTGACTGAAAGAAGAAGTAGAAACCACATCTCCAGGCTTGACATTGGGAACATTATCAAAAAATTCCATCACAGCCTGATTTCCGCCTTTCCCGCGCATAAAACCCATGTGGCGACTGCGGGTAATTCCCACACCCAATTGGCTCGTAGCGTCGCTGACTAACAGCACCAAGCTAGTATTAGGAGTAACGCTGACAACCCGGCCTACCAAACCGCCGGGACCCATCACAGTAAAATCTGTTTTGATGCCATGATTACTGCCGCGCCCCAATGTTACTTGCTGCCACCAGTGGTCGGCGCTGCGGCCGACAATAGGAGCTACAATCCCTTGAGGTTTCTTAGCCGAAACGTAACCTAAAAGCTCTTTTAGCTTCTGATTCTGAGTTTCTAATTCTAATACCTGTGCTTGCAATTCTTGAGTCCGCGCCGAGATGAGCTGCTCTTGCCCAGAGCCGTTGGCTTGAAAAGGACGAGTCACCAAATTGTAAACTTCAAACACGGCATTACCTTGTGTTTGTCGAACTCCCCAAGCGGCAGTTACAGCTAAACCTAGAAGAGCAATTGGCAGTCGCAGATCCCACCACTTTCGGAATGTATTTTTTAGCATAATTTCACTAATCTAAAATTGTTAAGTCAGGATTTTAGATTTGAGATTGCAGCCGTATTTCTAAATCCACAATCCCAAATTTGTTAACTACATATTGCGCGACGACTGCCCGCTGAAAACCCGTTCCAACTGTTTGTTTTCCAATACCCTACCAGTTCCCAAAACCACGCAGCACAGCGGATCGGCTGCCACGTGAGTGACAATTCCTGTTTCGTGACTGATCAGAGTATCTAAACCTTTCATTAGCGCGCCACCACCAGCCAGCATAATTCCCCTGTCAATAATATCTGCTGCTAATTCCGGGGGGGTGCGTTCCAAAGTACGCTTGACAGCTTCCACAATTACTGAAAGCGGTTCCGACATACTTTCGCGAATTTCTGGGCCTTTGATAGTAACAGTTCGCGGCAGACCCGACAGTAAGTGCAAGCCTCGCACTTCCATCATTACGTCGTCATCCTCTGGAGTTGGATATGCAGAACCCACCTGAATCTTAATTTCTTCCGCAGTGCGTTCGCCAATGACCAGATTGTGAACTTTTTTCATGTATTGGACGATCGCCTCATTGAGTTCGTCGCCGGCTACCCGCACAGACTCACTGATCACCGTACCTTGCAAACTCAAAACCGCAACTTCCGTCGTACCTCCACCTATATCTATAATCATATTGCCAGTCGCCTCAGCAACAGGCAGTCCAGCCCCGATCGCCGCAGCGATGGGTTCATCAATTAACCGTACTTCTCTAGCACCGGCCTGAGTCGCCGCCTCAATGACAGCACGCCTCTCGACTCCGGTGACACCGCTGGGGATGCCAATAATTATCCGCGGCGAAACTAAGCTTCGGCCTTCGTGAACCCTGCGGATAAAAGTCTTGAGCATCAATTCTGCCGTATCGAAGTCTGCGATTACCCCATCGCGAAGCGGGCGAAGTGCTATGACGTTCCCTGGCGTGCGCCCGAGCATTTTCTTAGCTTCTTCTCCAACAGCCAGAGGTATTTTTAAGTCTTGGTCAATCGCCACTACAGAAGGTTCCTGCAGAACAATACCTTTGCCCGATACATAAACGAGCGTGTTAGCAGTACCGAGGTCGATACCCATATCTCTAGATAACGAAAATCGATTGAGAAGACCCACTGATTTGTACCCCCCCCAAAAACTAAAATACTATTGTGTGCAATAATGTTGTTACAAAAGTGTAACCGAGGTGGATTCTATTACGTTTTTCATCCTGAGTCTAGTCAGAAATGTACATTGTCGAGCTCAGGTTGAGCGTAGACTCGCCAATCATCCACCATAAATATGTTCTGGTAACTAGGTGTAAAATCAGGATGAAGCCCTCACAAGCACTGTTCCAAGTTCAGTTTGGAGGCTAGTGCGCCTGTGGACTGTTTAACTACATCACCGATCGACCACATTCCCAAAAAAGTTTATGAGTCTTAATGTTGTGACTTTAGTAGGCCGCGTCGGCGGCGACCCGGACGTGAAGTATTTTGAGTCGGGTACAGTTAAGTGCAAGTTGACGCTGGCAGTGAGAAAGCGCTCGCGCAATACCGACGAACCAGACTGGTTTACTCTGGAAATATGGGGCAAAACAGCGCAAATCGCTGCTGACTACGTTCGCAAAGGCGCTCAAATAGGGGTAACAGGCTCTTTGAAGTTCGATCACTGGCAAGACCGCAGTACAGGAGCTAATCGCTCGATGCCAGTAATTAAAGTAGACCAGTTAGACTTGCTGGGTTCCAAACGCGATAATGAATCGAGTATGTCGCAAAACCACAGCGAATTTTAGTGTTTGCGGAATTGGGGAAGTAATATTTGTGAATTGGGTGGGTGCTCATGACTTCAGAAAAGTTAGAAATTGTTCAAACTGAGTACCAAGCTGGGCAAGTAGCTTTTGAGAATGGCCGGTATGCTCAAGCTGTGCAGAGTTTAGAAACAGCTACCGGTTTAGTTGATCGAAATTCCCGGTTGGGCGGTGAGGTGCAGATGTGGCTAGTGACAGCCTACGAAGCCTCGGGCAATACAGAAAAGGCGATCGAGCTTTGTCGCAAGCTCACCCGCCATCCCCGCCAAGAAACCCGCCAGCAAGCAAAGCGCTTGCTGTTCATTCTCGAAGCTCCCAAACTCACTATCCCTCCTGAATGGATGGTGAAAATTCCTGATTTGGCAGCTTTAGATGAAAATCAATCAATCAGTTTTCAAGCTAATCCAAACGCTGATATCAAGTACGCTAAACCCAAGCCCGCCGTACCAGAGCCTGTAGATTTGAGTCAGGTTAATACGAAAGATAATAGGTTTATCTGGGTGGCGTTAATTGCGATCGGGCTAATTTTAGGCGGATTATTTCTTAGTTATTAATAATCATTTTTTCATTTACACAAACTCTATCTGTAGAGTGCGCAGTGCGCACCTCACCTACTGAGAGAAGTTAAGCAATGCCTTTTAGCAATTATAAAAGTATCAGCGCGGTCGCCAAAGAATTCCAAATTAATTACCTGCGGGATAATTTCATTGTCGAAACAGAATTTGCAGTCAGCGATGTTTTTCGGAATGAATTTGAATTGATCTTCAATGACGGAGTATTTGACAACTCGGAAATCGCCATTTGTGAAAATATCATTTATCCTGTATTAAAAGAAGTTTGGAAAAATTATCGCCGTAATTTTCTCCTCTGGAGTCACCAAATCTTAGCCTATAATGAGAATCTGTCAGGAATTCCAGATTATATATTGGAGAAGCGATCCCCCTTGGCACAGTAGTTTTTGACAAGCCCTATTTGATATTAGTTGAAGCCCAGAAAGAGAGCGCATTTGATGAAGGATGGAGGCAGTGTTTGGCAGAAATGATCGCTGTGCAGCGACTTAACAATGAACCCAAACAAACTATCTTTGGTATTGTTTCTAATGGGGCAATGTGGCAGTTTGGCAAACTGAAATTAGAAATGTTTACTCAAAATAAAATTTTCTAGACAATTCAGGACTTAGAGCGGCTGTTTGCAGCCGTTAACTATGTTTTTAAACAGTGTGAATTACAATTAGAGGAGAAGGAAGTTCGGCAACGGATTATTTAACGGATGTAACGGATGTAGCCGAGGTTAGGAAGAAGGAATAAGGAAGGCACTACCAGTGATTTTGACACGGATACACGGATTAATTATCGAGCATGAGGCAGGAGTCAGAAGTTGAATAGCGATAATTGCTAAAATAAAAAAAAACAAAACCAGAAAGGCGATTATTGTGAGCGATTCAACCATAGAACAGATATTGAAATTGGCCTCTCAGCGCGCCGATGCCGCCGAGGTATACTACCTGTCGAGTCAAGACACCCCTATTGAATTTGAAAACAATCGCCTCAAATCCCTGCAAACCAAAGCACTGCAAGGCGTAGCACTCCGGCTGATTTACCAAGGCAAAATCGGTTTTGCTAGTTCGACAGATTTAACGCGGATAGACGATTTAGTAGATGCAGCGATTCAAACAGCCGAAATCGGCGACCCCGCAGAATTTGAACTCGCCTCCAACTTCCACCTAAAAGGCCCGGAAACCACCTACACTCCACCCACAACTCAAGAATTAGTCGAAAACGGCAAAAACCTGATCGAGCAAGTTCACGCCTACAATCCCGATATTATGGTAGATGTCGGCTTTCACGTCCGCAGTGGCAGAGTGAAAATTGCCACCACGCAAGATTTGTATGCCGAAAGAAGCAGCCAAATAGTCAGCGGCTCGCTCTCAGGAAATTTGGTACAGGGAGAAGACTTTATGCAAGCATACAGTTACGACGTTGCGCGCGATCGTCCCCTCGACACCAACAGCATCCTCCAATCACTCCTCGAAAAATACCGCCTCGCCGAAGATTCAGCCACCATCGCCAGCGGTTCCTACCCAGTATTATTTACCCCCAGAGCCGCCGCTAGCACCCTCGGCGGCCTCTTTGATACCATCCTTTCAGGCCAAGCAGTAGTTCAAAAAGCCTCTCCCCTAGCCGACAAAATCGGCGAAACCTTATTTGACGAACGCTTTACCTTTTTTGAAGACCCCACTTTAGGCCCTTCTGCTTGTCCCTTTGACGACGAAGGTACACCCACCACCCGCAAAATCTTGATAGACAAAGGTACTGTCACCGGATTTTATTGGGATCGCAGGTGGGCCGCTCGCGCCGGTGTACAATCAACCGGCAATGGTTTTCGTGGCGGATTGTCTCGCCCAGGCCCTGATTTGACTAACTTTTGCATTTCCCCAGGAAATACCGCCACTCAAGACTTGATTGCTAGCATGGATGAAGGTCTAATAGTAGAGCAGGTTTTAGGTGCCGGTCAGTCCAATCAGTTAGCTGGCGAATTTTCTGTCAATTTGGACTTAGGCTATAAAGTAGAAAAAGGCAAAATTGTGGGTCGCGTCAAGAATACAATGGTGGCAGGCAGCATTTTTGAAGCGTTTAAAAATTTGGCAGATTTAAGCAGCGAAGCCGAATGGGTAGGCGGTGCAGCCTATTTGCCAAGTATGCTGTTTCAACAGTTGGGTGTAGCTTCGAGGCAATAAGTTCAGTGCGTTTTTACTCGTTACCAGGCTCTGCCTGGTAATACATATCATGAGGCTTTGCCTCGAATTTGGATGAAAGCTTGCGAGGCAAAGCCTCTGGACATGGGTTCCCAGGCAGAGCCTAGGAACCAGTTAAACAAACATAGAAACAGTGTCGGCAATTCAACGCTTTGCTAATTCATGCAAATAGGGAAAAATAGGGAAAAATTTATAATGAAAGAGCCAAATGTCAAGGATGGAACGGGGAAGAAGAAAAAGCACTTTTTCTTTCTTTTACCTTTGGTTTTTTGCCTTTTAACTCTAGTGACTGGATGCGTTCAGTACGATGTTGGGGTGAACTTTGAGAGTCAAACTCGCGGCGAAATCGTGCAGCACATTAAACTAGGGGAAAGGTTGACGAGCTTCAGCAGCGAAACTGTTGCAGAATGGTTGAAAAGCGTAGAACGCCGGGTGAGGTTGCTGGACGGAAAAACTAAACGGCTTTCCCCCACAGAAGTTCTAGTGAGGATTCCTTTCAATAATGGAGCCGAGTTACAAGACAAGTTCAACCAATTTTACAATCCGATCGCACCAACCACAAAATATCGGGTCGCAAGTCCGCTAGAAACAGATTTGCCGAAGTTTGAATCTCACCTTAGTGTCAAGCAGAATAATTTATTATTGGTGCTGCGAAATCGGTTGAGTTTGGAATTGGATTTGCGCTCTCTTTCTCTGCTTTCTTCTAATGGCAGTCTGCTGCTGAGTCCGGGGGGACTTTTGGAGCTAGACTTTAGCTTGAACACGCCTTGGGGGGCCGAAAGTATTGAAACGGTCGCCGGTGCGCTGGTTCCCGAAAGCTATCAGCAGGGAAAACAGTTAGTTTGGAAGCTCAAACCCGGAGAAGTTAACTATTTGGAGGCGATATTCTGGATTCCCAGTCCCGTAGGAATTGGGGCGCTGATTATTGCCTTATTTGTAGCTGCGGGCCTTGCTTTGAAATATCAAATATTGCCAGCACTGGGAATCGGCAAGAAACCGCAAAACATCGGTCAAACCTAAACAGGATATGCCCTAGAGGGGCGGGTTAACCAATATTTTCAATCAACTCTCAGAACTCCAATAAACCCGCCCCTCCCCGGATATTATGGTTAATTGACCGGATTTGATATTATCAAAAAAAAATGATAACATCTGTCAAAAAAACTGTTGACAAACGGTAAATAATTTGCTTAACCTGAATTGAGAATTAGGAACAGAGAAAATGCGATCGCTAAATTTCTTCTTCATCTTTCTGATTTGCTTGGCTCTAGTATTATTCAGCATCGAAAATACAGAGCCAGTCGCGATTCAAGTTATCAAAGGCGTCCAAGTTAAAGCTCCGCTGTGCGTAGAACTAATTGTGGCGGCTGGATTAGGGGCAACCCTAGCGTGGCTGTTCAGTCTGTGGTCGAGAATGCAGCGAACCCTCGCCTCGCGCCAACAACTCCGCCAAGTTCGCGAAAAAGAGCAGCGGATTCAGGAATTAGAACAAAATCTTGAACGCTATAAAGCAGAAGTAGAAGGCAAACAACCTTTGTTAGAAAGTGCAGAACCGATAAGTTTAGAAATAGCAGCTATTGAGGGCACAACTGCTGAAATGACAGCCAATTAACTTGATATGCTCTCTCGTTTTCTCAGAGGCAAAATCTAAAATCTAAAATATAAAATCTAAAATCTAATGGCCGTTTCCCGAGACCAAGATGGGTTAGAAACGATTTCCGAGGGGATCGCAATTTTAATTGACCTAGCCGAACGGGGAGAAATTGATCCTTGGGACGTTAAGGTAGTTGAAGTGTTCGATCGATGTCTGAGCAAGCTTACGAACGCCTGCGATGCCGATCAGAGTAAGGATTTCTCCGATTTGTCCCACTCCGGCCAAGCGTTTTTGTACGCTTCAATGCTGGTGTTGCTCAAAGCAGAAAGTATCGTCCTCTCCGAACCCCCCGCGAATCCCGACTCGGCCGACGAGCCGGCAGTAGAAGACGCAGAGCACTCAGGCGGGCGACACTTGCCGCAGCATTTAGAGCGACAATTGCGCCGTCGCGGTGTAGCTCAACTACCGCAAAAACGCCCGGTGACTCTCCCAGAACTGATTGAGCAGTTGCAGCTAATGAAAGCAGCAATGGAGCAGACAGTTACTCCCCGACGCCGCCCTACCTCAAAAATGCGATCGCAAGCGGCACAGGCTATCTTTGAGCTAGCTCACCAAGAAAATCTCGTAGAAACTGCTAGTGAACTCGAACGGTTTCTGACTCAGCGGGGCGCGGAAATTGACGAGGGTTGGCTGGACTTGGACAAATTGCTAGAGCTCTGGCATCATAACGATTTGCACTCTCCTGTCAACCCAGAACACCCGGTATCGACTGGGGAAGTTCACTTGCCAAATCATGACCGTGTGGGTATTTTTTGGGCGTTGTTGCTGCTATCGGCTCAGTCTAAAGTAGAGTTGCTTCAAGAGGAGTTTTATCAAGACCTCAAAATCCGCGCGCTTTGAGCTTGCAGGGTATTAGGTTATCGGGCGAAGCGAAACTAATAACTGTGCCGCTGCGTCGGTTAAAATTCCAGACAGAACCTCGCTCGCCGACATTCTGCTGCTGAGTCTCGAATGCGGACAGCGGGAGTGCGAAGTTTTTGCTGATTCCCGATTCCTGGTTTCTTAAATCAAGCAAATAGGGAAGAGTCATTGATAGCCTGGTACGATGTCGCCTATAAACAGGTCAGGATTTTGCCGCGCTCGATCGATTCGATCGCAACCGCTAGCATCTAATTGTTGAGTTTATATCAATTAACAGAGGGTTGAGGAAGTTAAGAATGAAAGCGATGATTCTGGCGGCCGGTAAAGGCACTCGCGTCCGTCCCATTACTCAGACAATACCCAAACCGATGATTCCCATCCTGCAAAAGCCAGTGATGGAGTTTTTGGTTGAATTGCTCCGACAGCACGGATTTGACCAGATTATGGTCAATGTTTCCCATTTGGCAGATGTGATTGAAAACTACTTCCGTGACGGTCAAAAATTTGGGGTACAAATTGCCTATTCTTTTGAAGGGCGAATTAAGGAGGGAGAACTTATTGGAGAAGCTCTGGGTTCGGCTGGTGGTATGAAGCGGATTCAGGACTTCTCGCCGTTTTTTGATGATACTTTTGTGGTGCTGTGCGGCGACGCTTTGATTGACTTGGACTTGACTGCTGCTGTGAAGTGGCATCGGGAAAAAGGGGCGATCGCTACTATTGTTATGAAATCGGTTCCCCGCGAAGAGGTTCCCAGTTACGGAGTGGTCGTAACAGACGAGTCTGGCAAAGTTAAAGCTTTCCAAGAAAAACCTTCTGTAGAAGAAGCTCTGAGTACCGACATTAACACTGGTATTTATATTTTTGAACCGGAAATATTCAAATACATCCCTTCGGGTCAGGAATATGATATCGGTTCGGAGTTATTTCCCAAGCTAGTAGCAGAAGGCGCGCCTTTTTACGGAATTAGCATGGACTTTGAGTGGGTGGATATCGGCAAAGTTCCTGACTATTGGCGGGCAATTCAGAGCGTGCTGCTGGGACAAGTTAAAAATGTTTCGATTCCGGGAATTGAAGTGCGCCCCGGCATTTACGCTGGTTTGAATGTAGCTGTCAACTGGGATAAGGTTGATATTACTGGGCCTGTTTACATTGGTGGGATGACGATCATTGAGGATGGAGCAAAAATTGTCGGCCCGACAATGATTGGCCCAAACTGTTGGCTTTGCAGTGGCGCCACTGTGGAAAACAGCGTGATTTTTGAGTATTCCCGTTTGGGCCCGGAGGTGCGGTTGGTTGACAAACTGGTGTTCGGGCGCTACTGCGTTGATAAAACCGGGGCTGCGATCGATTTGCAAGCGGCGGCTCTCGATTGGCTAATTACTGACGCTCGCCAAGTTTTACCAACTCAGCAGGGAGAAGAGCGGCGGGCGATCGCAGAAATTCTCCGTCCTGAATAATTGGTAATTGCTCAAGGTAAGGTGCGCTAGGCGCACCCTACTTTTACATTTATAAGCTCAGCTTTTAATTCTGGTAATGTGCTTAGGTTGCACCTCACATCTTCCACCATTCTCGCTTAACAGGCTTTCCGGCCTGTTCCACAAGAAAATCTACTCTTTGTGGAACAGGCCGGAAAGCCTGTTCATAAAAGGCTTCTTGACAGTGGTGCAACATCTCAGTTACACCCTACATTTTAAGACTGAAGATAAGTATATTGGCTGAGACTCCGCTCGTAATTTTGCAGCAAAAGCTGGGCCTCGGAAAGAGTAATTTTATTTTGCTGCAAAGCTGCTTCTGTCTGACGGCGAATGCTTTCAACCAAATTTTCTGAATCATACTGTACGTAGCTGAGGACTTCTTTCATAGTGTCTCCTTTCACAACGTGTTCGATATGATAGCCAGAAGGTGTTAGCTGAATGTGAACTGCATTAGCATCGCCGAATAAGTTGTGAAGGTTGCCCATAATTTCTTGATAAGCACCTCCCAAAAATAGCGCCAAATAGTAAGGTTCTCCAGGTTTGAGAGTATGCAGTTCCAAAACCGACTTCACATCTCGCAAATCGATGAATTGGTCGATTTTGCCGTCGCTGTCGCAGGTAAGATCGGCTAAAATACCGCGTTGAGTTGGTTCTTCGTCGAGTCGGTTAATTGGCATAATTGGGAATAATTGGTTAATTGCCCAACTGTCCGGTACTGACTGGAAAACAGATAAGTTGATGTAATAAATGGACGCCATCACCTTTTCTAAGTCTTCCAAATCGTCAGATACATATTCTTTTTGCCGCGCGATCTTCTGTATTTTATCGCAGCAAGCCCAGTACAACTGTTCGGTTTTCGCCCGTTCCGCAATTCCCAAATAGCCTAAGTTAAATAAACTGACTGCTTCTTCCTTGAATTGGATAGCATCGTGATAAACTTCTTGGTAATTTTCGGGACTAATAGATTGGTAAATTTCGTAGAGATTGCGCGGAATTTGGTGCGCGTTTTCATCTACTGGTTCTGGTACTTCTCTGGGGACATCGCTAGTACCGAGTACGTCAAAAACTAACACTGATTGGTGAGAAGCGATCGCCCGCCCGCTTTCGCTAATGATAATGGGAACCGGGATTTTCCGCTCGTCGCAGGCATCTTTCACTCCCGCTACTACGTCGTTAGCGTAGTTTTGCATATTGTAGTTTTTGGAAGCGTGAAAGTTTGTTTTAGACCCGTCGTAGTCAACGCCGAGTCCACCTCCTACGTCCAAGTAGTTCATATTAGCTCCCAATTTAGCTAATTCTACATAAATGTGGCTGGCTTCTCGAATGGCGTCTTTGATGACACTAATTGAGGAAATTTGAGAGCCGATATGGAAGTGCAGTAACTGCAAACAATCGAGCATTCCAGCTTTTTCTAGTTCGCCGACTGCACGGATAATTTCAGGAATTGTCAAGCCAAATTTTGCCCGATCGCCCGTGGAACCTCCCCAGCGGCCAACGCCTTTGGTAGTGAGTTTTGCTCGCACTCCCAAAATCGGTTTAATGCCTAATGTTTTGCTCGCGGCGATTGCGAGTTCTACTTCCTCTATTTGCTCCAGCACAATTACGGAAGTTTGCCCTAGCCGCTGCGCCAAAATAGCAGTTTCTATGTATTCGCGGTCTTTGTAACCATTACAAATTAACAAAGCGCCTGGAGTTTTCAATGTCGCCAAAGCTATCATTAATTCGGGTTTAGATCCGGCTTCCAGTCCGAAGTGATGGGGTTGACCAAAACGCACCAAATCTTGAATTAATTGTCGGTGCTGGTTGCATTTAACTGGAAACACACCGCGATAGACATTTTTGTAATTGTACCGAGCGATCGCTCTGGCAAAACACGAATTTAAGCGCTCGATCCGGTCTTCCAAAATATCAGAAAATCGAATCAGCAGGGGCAAAGCCAAATTTCGCTGTTTGAGAGAGTCTACCAGTTCGCACAAGTCGAGGGAACCGCCGCGATCGCCCTTGGGAGAGACTGTAACGTGACCGGCTGCATTGATCGAAAAATACGGTTCGCCCCAACCTTGAATTCGGTAGAGTTTCTCACTATCTTCTATTGTCCAAGATGCTTGTGGCAGTTGAGCTGCCGTTACCAAGGCACTGTCTGGTGTCGCCAAACTCGTGGCTGTTGGCGAGTGAGTCGATAGCGGATCGAGATCGGAGAAAGCAGCGGTGGCTGGGGAACTCATCTTATCGGAAACCTCTTTTAGGAGTGGTCAAATAGATAGTTTATCGCACATATCGGGTTTCCTGATGCAGTTGAAAAATCACTTTGGGTACACGGGCTGGCGATTTTAGATTTTAGATTTTAGATTTTAGATTTTAGATTTTAGAATTGACTCTACAGATGGATGAAGGTGGGGGATTGAACTAAAATCTCAACCGTAATTGCTTTCCTGGACTTATTTCTTCAAGCAAGTATCCGTATGGAGGTGAATTCGGAAACCTGGTTTCCGAGTTCACCTGCACCAAGAGAGTGGTCGGACGATCGATCGCCCGACACACACTAACCAAAAATCACCTCCGGCGGCGCCATGTCAGCCCCCATCCTCAATCCCCCGTTATTAGACTTCTTCAAACCCGGTTGAGGTGCTTTTTCTGGGGTCTTCTGAGCCGGTGCAACTGAGGCTGGCGGTGTCACCTGCGTTGGAGGTACTGCCTGTGCTCCTGGCACCACGGGTTGCTGTGACAGCCAACCCAAGCCCCCTACAGCCCCAGCCATCAAAGCGGTGTAGCCGATGTACAAATGCACCGGACGCATTTGAAAGCCTTCGCCTGAGTCAGAATCGGAAACAGACACATACATACTGGGAATTGGACTCGGAGCGGGTTTGGGCAAAGCATTCGCCATAGCGCTGCCGTCTAGTCCCAAGGCGTCGCCCAGTCTGCGGATAAAACCTCTAACGTAAATATCTTGGGGCAGTTTGTCGATTTCCCCATTTTCGATCGATTCGATGTGGTGAACCGGCACAAGAGTTTGACTGTGGAGTTGCAGCAGAGATAGGGAGCGAATTTGCCGTCCCTTACGCAATTCTCCACCCAACTCCCGCAGGCACTCTTCTCGCTGTTGAACTGCTATTGCTGCTTCTTCTTCCTTGGTGAGTTTTTTCGGCTTTTTGGGAAAACCGAACCCTGGGAAGGATTTTCCGGGGAGGGTGACAGTTGCAGGTGGAGCCGACTCGACTTTAATTTCGTCTTGGGGCGCTTCTTTGCTGTCTTCAGAGGTGTTACTTTCTCCATCGGAATTTTCTGTGTCGGACTCGGTTTGGGGCGGCGCTTCCACACTAGCGCTGCGCCAATAGAAGACAGGAGCAGCTACTGGTGGCTCCAATTCTTGAATTTCTGTCACCGTCTCAATGGCGGGACTTACAGCAGTAAAACTCTCTGGGGCTACTTGCGGTTCAATTTTGTTTTGTTTGGGAAATCGATCGAATGCGAGCTTGACGGCTTCTCTGCTAACTGCTCTAATTAAAATTTCGGCAGCGGAGGCTGCTTCACCCAACATTGTTTGCAAGCTAGCTAGAGCTTGGCTATAGGTGTCGCTACATACGAGTTCAGCTTCTATTTGACCTAGGACAGAACGAAAACTTTCTTGAGAAATTTCAATAGTTGGGTGATCTGTCACCCCAAAATAAGCCTCGGGTTTCAGTGCCATGATATTCATGTTGTCTTGGTAGAAGGTATCTGAGTACGTTCTTCGACAGGTTGGCAGTGATTCCGGATGTCGGTTGGGGGAGAGTGGGAGAGTGAGAGAGAGTGAGAGAATGAGAGAGTGGGAGAGTGGGAGAGGCGCAATTCCCACTTACCAATTTTCTATTGCTTGTGGATGCGATCGAGCAACCACAGAGCCCCGAAAATCCCGACAAAATGGGCAACAGTGGCGTGAGTATTGGCGAGTACCACAAATATATCTAGGGGCTGAATAAATCGGCCCACATCGACTGCGGCACCGAACAAGGCTTGCGGCTGAGCTAGAGATTTGGCTAAAAGCGTGCCGCTGATGGCTTCTGCGCCGATCAGCGTCAGCACCATTCCTGACAAGTTGCTCATCAGTGCCAGCCGCACCTCTTTGATGGTGTCTGCTTTTTTGGGGCGGACAGCGTTACCGGGCGATCGCAGTTGTCTCGACAAGCGGGTGAAGCGGAAAGAGCGATATACGCTGTAAGCGAGTACGGCCAGCCCGCAAAGGGCAAAAAATACGCCGCCGCCGGTGCCGGCACTGGTTGAACCCGCAGCGGCGCTAGCCCTGGGGAGGGCGAAGGGGATGGCAAAGAGCAAAATGATCGCCGCTACCACCCCTAGCACTACCTGTACCCAGAAGCAAACCCAGCCTGTTGTACGAAGGGCAAAGGCAACTCGCTGTACGGCGACAGGAAGCTTATCGTTATCTAACTGATTAGTCATATTTTGAGCGGGTATAATTAATTGGCATTAGTTGGTGGCAGTTTTTTCTCTTCCGGGACGGTTGACGGCGGTTAACCCTCTTTATAATAGAAGTAGCAATGTTTAAGATTTGTAACTAACATTGAATTTCACATTTGAATAGCGTCGATCGCCAGGTACCCAAAGTAATGACACAACTACAACCCACCGTCACTCCCAAACTGGAACAGCCAAAGTTTGGCTTCAACAGCTACGCGGAACGCCTTAACGGTCGAGCCGCGATGATCGGTTTTTCTCTAACTTTAATTATCGAGTATGTCACAGGCCAGGGCTTGCTGTCCTGGTTAGGTCTCAACTAATTTTAGCAATGGCGCGGTCAGCCTTACACTTTGTCTTGACTCGAACGACAGCGGGTGTGACTTCTGCTGACCGCGACAAATTCGGGAATTGATTAAAATATTAATTAGAAACAAGCCCAGCGACTTCTCTGTCGAGAGAGATCTGTTCCCGAATGCAATCGCTGGCTTTTGGAGGTATATATGGGGTGGAATTTTGATTTGACAAGCTTGGCAATTTTGCCTCGCTCCCGTACAATTCCCCACAGGCGAGAAGATTAATTTAGGTAAAGCTAGTCTTTGAGCTAGAAATCCCGATCGTTCCGCCAACTCTAAGTTTTAGAGCTTGTAAATAAATATAGAACAGAGTAAAACCAAATGAATGCTTCGTGGACGCGACTTTTGAGGTCAGCTTACCGTAGAGAACCAATTACCAGCTTTGTTGTGACAGTGGGCGTTGTCGATGCAGCCATCGGCAGCATGGGTGCGAGTGGCTCTTTATTGGCTTTTGGACTGGGTACGGCTGGGGTGGCGATGGGTCTCCGCTGGTGGCAATTTTACCGCTCTGGAGCCGAACAACCCGCACCTGCTCCTGAATACTATCTTCCTCCTCAGTCTTCTAGACCTCAGTTGCCCGTGCTTAATGTGTCTAAGAAAAATCCTCCTTATTAAGATTACCGGGCAATGGTGACTGGGCGAGGTGCCGATCGACTCCCTGGATCTGAGGCACTAAAAGATAGGGCAAGAAAGTCTTTCGATCTTGGATGCTTGGTGTATGAATATTTCTGTTGCCGAGAAACTGTACAAAATTGGCTCTGTAGCTGCCTGTAGTGGTTTGTCGGTGAAAACTGTTCGTTACTATGAGGAGATGGGCTTGCTGTCTCCTGCGGTAAAGCGATCGCCCGCTGGTTATCGCTTGTTTGGCGAAACGGTATTTAATAGGTTGGCGTTTATTAAACGCTCTCAGGCTCTGGGTTTGAGCCTTCAGGAGATTAAGGATATTTTACAGGTTCGCGATCGGGGAGATTTGCCTTGCTCTGAAGCGAAGCAGCATCTCACGGCTAAGGTAGAGGAAATTTCCGTGCAAATTGCAGCCTTAGAAACTTTGAAGAGGGAGTTGCAAGGCATTCTCAACTGCTGGCAAGAGCAACCCTCGCAGGCGAGCATTAGTAGCACGATTTGTCCGAACATTCAGCGGGATTGAGCAGCAGAAAGATACAAAAAAAGGGAAGGAATTATCGGTTTCCTTCCCTTGATGGTTTTGTTGGTGGTTTTGTTGGTGGTTTTGTCGATCGTGTTGAGCTTTTAACTGTTTTCGCAGAGTTTGCTGTTGCTTTTTGAGTTGCCGAGCCCTGGCTGAGCCGCCTTTACCTTTGGAGTTTCTACCCTCGCTGCGAGGAGACTCCCAACTTTTTAGTCTCATGTTTTTCATTCTATGCACTACTTCTATACTACACCGCCAGATTTTCACTGTCAAGTATTTTTTAGACTGATATTTCCTAGTGTCAACTTTTGACTGATGGGGATTTGCTACAGACATAGGGATTGTGCGCCCATAAGCACCCTACAGCCCGATGGTACCCCCATAAGCACCCTACAATTAGAGTTTTTTGTCGGATTCCGTTAACAGCCCTAATTGTGTATATTTATCAGTCCAAATATCCGGCGGGTATTTCAGCATCTGTAAAAATTGGCAGCGTTTCCCAAATTTTCACCCATTCCGGCAATTGGGCTACTTTTTTTAGCTGGAGCGACATTTCTATTAAGGAAAATCCTAAATTGTGGAAGTCTTGAATAAGTTCGGCTTTCAAGAAAATTTCATTTTTAGCTAAATCGGGAGCATTAGTCGCAATGACAACGCTGTTGCCGGTTTCTAAGTTGCATATATAAACTTGTGCGAACACAGTTTGAATCGTTTTCACCGCTGCCGCATTAAACTCTTGTTTGTGGAACAGGTGGACAACTAGAACACCTGCGCTTGACAAGCGAGTTTTGCACAGTTGGTAAAATTCTTGTGTCACCAGTCTATAGGGCATATAGCCGCTGCCAAAACCAGCATCCACGATAATTATATCGTTTTTTACTGTGGAATCTTGTTGGGCTAGATATTCGCGCCCGTCTTGAATGACTACTTTGAGTCTGTCGTCGAATTGAATGCCAAAAAATTTTTGAGCTACTTCGACTACTTTTTGGTCAATATCTGTACATTCGACTATCGCGTTAGCGAAATAGTGGTGAAAAAATCTGGGGAGGCTGCCGCCACCAAATCCGATTACATAGATTTTTTTTGGGTGAGTTTTCCAGACTAATGCTAGCAACACGGATCGGGAATAGGGAAAGATTAAATTTAGTGGATTGTTGAGGTCTAGGATTGATTGAGCTACATTTGTGATTAAGGTTTCTCTGTCTGCTAAAAGCAGTAATAGCACTGATTTGATTTTTTTTACGGCGATGCAGTTGTCGCCGGAGTTTTGTTGAAATAGGAAGCCGTCTGGCTGTTGCTGAAGCCAATTGATTTGTTGGTGAATAGCTGCTAAATTGCTAGTTTGTCGATCGCCTTTATAATCAGTCATACGATTTTAGATTTTAGATTTTAGATTCAGGGTAAACGTATCTTAACTTTAACCCCCAAATATGTTACAGTTATATGCGACTATTTTTTTGTGTAGTTTATTCTAGTTCATGAGTGTTATCAATGCCAAGAGGTTTTAGTAAAACTGTAACTTCCCAACAAAAACAAATAAATTAATGGTCTTCAGTGAATATTTTAACTGCCATTTTTTTAAAAAATTTTCCCACCTGGAACGACCCAAAAATAGAAAGAAGTAAAGAACATTTGCTCAAAGATATTAGATCGATTGCGATTCTAGCTATCATCAGCGGTGCCGACGGATGGGTGGTAATATAAGCCTATGGCAACGCCAAATATGAATGGTTAAAAAGCTTTCTAGAGTTACCGAATGGTATACCATCTCATTCACGTTTAGTCTCCTTATTTGCCCGAATTGAACCGCAGCAGTTTCAAGAATGTTTTTTGAGTTGGGTAAATGCGAGAATCGGGGAATTAGAACTAAACGTGATTGCCATTGATGGCAAAACAATGAAACTATCTTATGACAGAAATGAGCAGCAAAAATCGCTACATATAGTCACTGCATGGTCTTCATCTCATCAATTAGTGTTAGGCAAAAAAAAAGAGATAAAAAATTTAATGACCTAGATGAGTATGAAGCCGTAGAAGGGCGGCTGAGTGTATCGGAGTTAGTTTGAATAATTCATGTAGGGGCGATCACGCTTTTTGACAATTTGGGATGTAAGGGCGATCGCAATTTTGTAGTAACTAGGATATCAGCAGCTAGGCTTTGGGCTTAATCTCTGGGGATTTAAAACTTAATTGGTAATATGGATAAAATCAGGGCGATTCAGTTTTAATTCTGTTGCTTATTAGCGTGTAGTTGTTCTGATAACCGGCAAGCTTTTCTTTAGCTTTAGCTTCCACAAATGTACCTTGAGGAATAGAACTTAACAAGTTGATCGCCTGCTGCAATTTTGATTGAGCATTCTGCCAGACTTCTTTAGGATGAGGTGGATTATTCACCAGGACTGCAGCTTCCCATGCTAGTTTTTGGGCGGATTCTAAATTAGTGGCTGCTTTCTGTTCAGTGACAATTCTATTAGTAATCGCCTGATAGTTAGTTCGATAAACACTTAGCTTTTCTTGAGCTTGAGTTGCAACAGGCGAATTGTCGGGAATTGCCTCTAACAATTTGATTGATTCCTGCCACTTCCCTTGTACTTGCTGCCAATTTTCTAGTGGATGAGGTGGATTTTGAGTCATAACGGCAGCTTCCATTGCTAGTTTTTGAGCTGCTGCTAAATTTGTTGCTGTTGGGTCTGGCTGAGGAGCCGGTGTTAAGGTGGGTGAAGCTTCAGAATTTGTTTTTTGCTCTCCAACATTTAGAGGAATTCCCGAATTTGGTATTGTCTGCTGACTCGGTGAAATTTGAAAGGTAGTTTTCCAGCCGACAAAACCCAAAACTCCTAGAGTCAGTGTGGATAGTATCAGTATCCAGCCACTTCTACCCCCGCGTCTTTGCTCTGAAGACATGGTACGGTCAATAGAATTTAGAGATTCTCCTGTCTGTGTGGCTCTTTCACTTTGCTTACGACTAGGTTTTTTTTGTTCCTTGTGACGGCGTTCTTTTTCTAGGTGCTTAAGAGATTGTTCAGCCTCTCCTCTTAACCTATTAGCCCGGTCAATTAAAGCATTAGCTTTTTCTTTTAAAGATACACATTCATTCAAGATAATTCCTAATGTTGTAGTTTGATCCTCATAAGATATAATAAGCCCATGCTCTTCATCAAACCATTCTATCGCAAACACTGATTCCCCAAAGTAAGATATAAAAGCTTTTATGCGCTCAATTGGCTCGACATTACGTTCAAGATTGTGTACGATACTATCCAGTTTGGGCTGAACCTGTTTTAGCTGTTCTTGGGCTACCTTTATTTGCTGAACTTGTTCCCTTAAAGTTGGCTCTTCATCAAAGTCTATGTGAATTCTTAAATTTTCATCAATTTGCCTTACTTCTTCTGGAATACTTAGAGATTTCCTTTCCCATTCTAGCTTGATCAATAATTGTGAATCAGTTAAAATATTTTCTGCTATATTCTTTAAACCATCCCCCCACTCAATTAAGTTTTCAACATTTTGTATTAAGTCAGCAAGAGACGTTTCCTTATCTGGCTCGCCCAATTTTTCAGCAAGTAAGCCACTCCCTGCCGATACAAGTACATCTACTAAAAATCCACCAGGTATGAACCAGCCCGCAACTGCTCCTAACAAAGGTATCGCTCCCAAAAATCCTTTATTGAATCTTTCATTATTTAATACTTCTTCAAGTTCCTTGCCAATAGTATTTAGTCGCTTTATAAGATTATCGATCTTCCCAATTTCACGTCTGATTTCACTAGGATTGCCAATAGTAAGTTTCATTTCCTCGGCAATTTGTGGCAGTTGGTTTAGAAGGTTTTCAATGTCAGCCATGATTTACTCTCCTTTAGAGTGGGGGAATCCCCACTCTAGTTTATCAATAATGGTTTAACAGCTAGCTAATTAAAACTTCCACTCGTGGTTTGGATCTGCGAGAGCAGCCTGCACAGAAGATAAATTAGCCAGTTCTTTAAACGGGCTAGACTTCGCAAGTTCTGTAATCGAATCTAATGCTAATCCCAGTTGTTCATTATTACCAGATGCTATTGCTCGATCGACCACATCGAAAAGTTGATTAAAATTTTGCGATCGTTCATCAAAGGAGCGATCGAGGTACTCCATTAACAAGTCACGTTGAGCTTTAATCTTGGCGAGGCTTTCCTTTTCCCAAGCTTGGATTTCACGGCGCTTTGTCCGCTCTTGTTCAGCGATTTGCTTGTACTCAACGTAATGTGCCATAACTTGCTGCAAGGCATCAGCACAGCTAACAAACGCGGCCATTTTGCTCATTGTTAATTTCCTCAGAGATTTCGGTATTTTGCTTGAATATTCGCCACGGCAGAATTCAGATTTCCTTGGCTGTCTAACACAGGGGTTTTCATAATTTCTACAAGTGCTTTCACTAGCATTGCTGCCTGTTGAAATTTAGCAGCATCCCTATGCCGATCGAATGGTCTGGACTCAAGTTCATCAAAAGCTTCAGCCACGCGATTGTCTAAATCAGACACCAATTTGCCTAATTCTTTGACTCGCCGTTCGACTTGTCGGATGAAATCTCTAGCCTCTTCAATTTTGGCAACTTCAACGTTAACCTGATCTTCGTATTCACGTGCTTTCGTTAAAAATTCCTCACCTTTACCTGCAATTTGGAAACCGCCAACAGCTAAAGCAGGGCCAAGTGCAATACCTCCGAGTACAGCGCCACCTAGTGCCATGCTGCCACCGCCTAACCACGCCGCCACACCAGACATACCGAGTTGAGAAACAGCTACATTGGTACTGAACAAGCCAAAAAATTGAGGAACTGCAACTGTCCCAAAAGTTTGCGCCACGCCTACTGCTGTAGCACCAGCAGCCGCACCTGCCCCTGCGGATGAAGTCACACCTTGGAATACTTCCTGACCTTCCAGCGCGACAGTTTTATATTCTTTTAGCTGCTGAATTGATATGCCTTCTAGCCCAGCTAAAAATTTCATATCACTTTGGGAAGCTTTCTGGCCAATGCGTTCGATAAAAGCCACAAACTGCCCAATAGTACGATGCCTTACACGAATTTGTAGTTCGCCGTACACTTCTGCTAATCTGTTGGCTGCTTCCCAGTCTACTTTTAGATCGCTGACTGCTTTCTCGTGTCGGTGTTGGGATCGTTCTCCTATTTCCTGGGCTTCATTCATTTTGCCCATGCCTTCAGAGCCTTTAACCGATCCATACACAGCCCCAGCCGCAGCTAAAGCGCCCATAATAAACGGAATTACAAAAATCATAAACCACTCCTTTTATTCCTAGTAAATCAATCACCCAAAGACACGTTTAGCTCCCAATTTTTATCCTCCATCTCTTGATATGAATATGTCAAATCGCCTCGCCTACCGATCTGAATTGTGTAAAACTCTGCTTTTCTTATACCATTCACTTCGATAGCAAATTGGCAGTGGTTATCAGATATTATTTTACCTATGCCTAACTCTCCAGTCGCAATAGTTTCTCCTTTATGATCTTTTACTAGCACCTGCCTACCACTTTTAATATCTCCGTAACCTCCTTTTCCATTACAAAACTGACCCACTCCACCGAAGAAGTCATCCTTGAGTGTTAGTGAGCCTTTAATATTGTGATTGAAACTGAAAAAAGGTATTCCTTTAAAGGTGAGAGTTGCTAAGACAAGAACTCCTACTATAATCAAACGTTTTTGACGCTCTGGATTTTCATTAAGATAATTTTGGCCGATGTCTACAAATTCTTTAAATTTTCGTTCTCTAAGCAAATCAATAATCGGAGTCAATAGATCAGTCAAATTTGCAAATTTATCTGTTGATAATTTTTTTGAATCTGAACTAACCTCTGCCTTTAGCTCAAACTCTCGATTCCAAGCCGGAAAATCCTCACCCGCCTGCTGCCCGTAAACCTTCACAGATGCGATCGCCCCCGCCTTCAAATTCGTCAACTCCCTGCGGACAATCCTAACAGCCGCTTCCTCATCAGGAACCACATCCGACTCCAGCATCACTTGCAAACAACCGTCTTGCAAACTCGCAGTCGCACTAATCCCCTTATTCTGTAACGGAAGATTTAACAGAGATGCGATCGCCTCCACATCCCCAAGCTTAGCCCGTTCCTTCAAACTAAGCTGATTTGACTCCGTATTCTCACTAGAACTTGCCCGCCCCTCTGTGACATTTGCAACAGGCAAATTTTGCCCCGCCACTTCAAACTCTTGACTCCACGCCGGTACCTTCGCGCCCGTCTGTCGCCCGTAAACCTCGACTTTCTCAATCGAGGCAGCCCCCAAACCAGCGATCGACTTACTCACCCACGGGGCCAAGACTTGCTGACTAGGCGCTTCTGCCGCTTCCAGCATCACCTGTAAACAACCATCCTTAAGGGAAGCTGCGGCGGTGATGCCCTTGGCTTGTAGCTGGCGGTTCAGCAGAAGCGCGATCGCCTTTGCATCTCCCTGTTTCGCGAGTTCCAAAATATTCGGTTGTGTCATAACAGGTAGATACAACTAGCGCTTAGCATAACTTTTTGTTGTCTTAAGTATAAATTCTTTCCTAAATACCCAAGCTTGTCAAGCCAGATAAAGTCATATTTAGTAGTTGTTTTCATGCCAACTAGGTCATCAAAAGTCACATTTAGTTGGTTGCTACTGAAAAAGTCATATTTAGTTGGGTTACAATCAGGTGAACCCCTTGCATCTACGTGACCGATGGACGTTGAAGAAGCTTTAGAATTTGTAGACCATCTAGCTTTGACTACTACGGGAAAACATTTAGATAGTCTGCAAAAAGCTATATTACGTGGCGCTTGGGACAATCAGAAATATAAAGAAATTGCACAGCATCACAACCGTTCAGAGAAATATGTTAAAGAGGTTGGCTTTAAATTATGGAAACTTTTATCAGTTGCATTAGGCGAGGAACAAGTATCTAAAGCAAATTTTAGAGCAAAGCTGGAAAATTTACGAGTTGGCAATATCTCGCTTTTTGGCAATGGCTGTATTCATATTGGTAACATCTCTGCTGATAGTTCGCAATCCTCAAAAAAATTACAACCTGAACCGCAAGACAAGGATAGATTTAACGAAAAAACAAGCAATTCCGAACCGAAAGTACATTTAGACTTATCCGATGCACCAGAACCCAACCTATTCTATAACCGCACATCCGAACTCACCACCCTCGAAAACTGGATTTTAGGCCGCACCCGCCTCATCAGCATCTTAGGCTTATCCGGTATTGGCAAAACCGCCCTTACTCTCCAACTAATCTCACAAATTCAACACGAATTCGATCGCATTATCTGGCGAAGTCTCCGCAACTCCCCACCGCTGGCGTCACTCCAAACCGACTTAATTCAATTCTGTAGGGGCGGTGCCCCCGTGCCCGCCCCCTATCCCGAAGAAAGGGCAACCACGGGGGGATTGCCCCTACTAGAATATTTACGATCGCACCGCTGTCTGATCATCCTCGATGATGTCCAAACAATCTTCAGCAGCCAACAACTCGCAGGAAATTACCAGCCAGGATATGAAAATTACGGCGCATTCTTTAAACAAATAGCAGAATCATCCCACAACAGTTGCTTAATTCTCCTGAGTTGGGAAAAACCCAGAGAAATCGCTACCTTAGAAAGCGAAAACCGCCCCTGCAAAACTCTGCAACTCAACGGCTTAGGCCCCGAAGCACAAGAAATCTTTAGAGAAAAAGGTTTAGCAGAACCGGAGAAATGGTCAGAACTAATCGACCTTTACCGAGGCAATCCCCTATGGTTAAATATAGTTGCAACTATGATTCAAGACTTATTAGGCGGTAGCGTTTCCGAATTCCTCTCCTATGATACCCTATTCTTAGGTGACTTAGAATCTCTGCTGCACCAACAGTGCGATCGCCTAACCGCATCCGAACAACAAGCTATGGGTTGGCTAGCAAGTACCCCCGAACCAGCAGACATCTCAAAAATACCAGAAAACCTGCAACTATCAAGGGCAGAACTATTAAATGTCATGCAATCTTTAGGACGACGGTCATTAGTTGAAACTGTCCAACAAAATGGGCGATCGCACTTTACTATCGCGCCCGTAATCAGAGAGTATATAACAAACAAAAAATGAAAATCGCCACCTGGAACGTCAACTCAATCCAGTAGTAATAAATATGTAGTGAAGTTTAATTACAGTAATTGAATACATATGATAATTTTATAAATGACACAATCAAATTTTGTGATTTTAATATTTCTTTACGCGCTCGAATGTAGATTTAGTTACACTTCTGCTCTCATGACTAAACTATTGCTGGAATCCTTAATATCTGCCAACATTAGTTGAGTCATGTAATATGCTATTTTTACGACCAGACTGCCCTGATTGTGGTTCAAATCACATAGTGAAAAATGGTAGAATTCATAATAAAAAACCAAAATACAAATGTCAAAGTTGCGGTCGCCAATTTGTCGATAATCCGACAAACAAAGTAATTAGCTCACAAACAAAAGATTTAATCGATCGACTTCTTTTGGAGAAGATTTCTTTGGCTGGTATAGCTAGAAGCACGGGTGTTTCTCAAAAATGGTTACAGGATTATGTAAATAATAAATATGCCTCAATCGAACGCACAGTAAAGGTTAAACCTAAAAATAAAGTCAGATTGAATGTTGAATGTGATGAACTGTGGTCATTTGTAGATTGCAAAGAAAATAAGCAATGGGTGTGGTTAGCAAGGGATAGAGAAACCAGAGAAATTATTGGTGTTTATATTGGCGATCGTAGCCAAGAAGGAGCCAAACAATTATGGAATTCTCTACCTCCTGTATATCGACAATGTGCTGTTTGGTATACAGATTTTTGGCAGGCTTATGCTTGTATTTTTCCTTCGCTACGCCATCAACCAGTTGGTAAAGACAGTGGAAAAACTAATCACATTGAAAGATTTAATAATACTTTGCGCCAACGTGTTTTTCTGCTCGTAAGAAAAACTCTTTCATTTTCTAAAAAGTTAGAAAACCATATTGGTGCTATTTGGTATTTTATCCATCATTACAACTATGTTTTGAGCCAATAAATATCTAATCACTACATATTTATCACTACCCAATTTTCGATGGCTTAATGTTTGGCTTGAATCATGAGGATGGTGGAGTGCTGGAATTTTGGCTAGTTTTGGTGGGAGATGGGCCTAGTTTTGGTTCGTATGTAGCTAATGCTGCGCTAAGTTTTTGGATTTCTGGCCATAGCTCTACTATCAAGGCTTCTTTTGCCTCGTTCGATAGTTGCTTTAAGTCGGGGAGTTTTTCCATTCCTTGATCTAATGTCTATCTTGTCTTCTTGTCAAGGGGGTTGAGCAATTACAAATAAAATTACTCTATTTTGCAACTAACCCTAATGGAAACATTAATAGGACTTACGCATAGGGGGATAGAAACCGGGTATTTTACGACAATAGTTGGTTGTGACCTCTGATTCGGTAAAAAACCCGGTTTCTTCGATGGGAGTGTGTAAGTCCTGAGTAAATCAATAAGGGCGGGCAGTGCCAGTCCTCTTACTTCTCATTACTCCGAAATACCGACTTACCCTTCGCTTTCAGAGTATTAGCCGCATCTGCTAAAGTCTGCGCGAAAGGCTGCTGCGAGTGCATGAAAACGCGAGCGGTATTGCGTCCCGGCATCCCCGAAATTGAGCCACCCGGATGCGTTCCCGCCCCCGTGAGGAACAAACCATCGATCGGCGTTTTGTAATTCGCCAACTCCGGCAAAGGACGGAAAAATATCATCTGATCTAGCGTCATATCAACGTGATAATAATTCCCTTTCAAAGCCCCCAAACGCTCTCCCAATTCTGCCGGACTTTCCACGTGGCGTCCTATAATAGAATTTTTGATATTTGGCGCGTATTCTGCTAATTTATCAATGCAGCGATCGGCAACTTTGTTCTTCAGCTCATCCGTCCAACCCGTACCGTGCTGGCCGGTTCCTTCAGCATTTTCGATCATGTAAGGAGCAAAAAATTCAATCCAAGCCGTATGATGTCCGGGGGGAGCCATTGACGGGTCTAGTACCGTCGGAAACACCACATACATCGATGGGTCTGAGTCGGGGATTCTGCCAATTGAAGGGTCGCTGTGAGCGATTTCAACGTGTCTCACCGAGTCGGCAATTAAAACCGAACCGATTAAAAATTCGTCCCGATGATTCCAGCGCTCAAACTTGGGCATTTCATTTAGAGCTAAGTCTATTTTGAGAATAGTCTCGTTGTTGTTAACAATTTTTCGCTCCAATCTTTCCCGCAAATCCGGGTCGGCACTGTCAACATCGCTGGAGTCCATTAAGTGCAGAAACAAGCGCTTAGCATCAATATTAGAAATGACACCTTTTGTCGCGCGGTATTCCGTGCCGTTGGCAACTCGAACTCCCACAGCGCGACCGTCATCAATTAATATTTTCTCGACGTGCTGGTCGGTAAGTACCACACCAGAGTAACTTTTCACTACATTTAGCAGTGCTTGCACTAATGCACCCGTCCCTCCGCGCGGTCTTGCCATGCCGGGATTGTGTCTCATTGCCAGCATAATTGCGCCTACAGCAAGGGTTTTTTGCGAAGGAGGCGCGCCGAGTTCTGAGGCGAATCTTGCTAGGGGTGCTTTGATAAATTCCTCGTCAAACCACTCGTTGACAATGTCTTCAGCGCTGGTGAGCATCGTGCGAATAAAGTCCAGCGTTTTGTCGGGGGAACCGATGACTGACAATAAATCTTTGATCTTTGAAATATCGTAGTTGCCCAGAATATCTATGATGGATTTTGGTGGCGCATTAAACATCGGAACCATTGCACCTAAAGCCCGCTGCCAAAAGTCTGTATATTCGGCATATTTTTTAGCATCGCGCTCGTTGTAGCGCGCAATTTCAGCACAAGTTTTTTCTACAGATTTGTGTGCTAAGAAATATTTACCGTCGGGATGCGGACAAAAGGCAACTGGATCGCAGAAAAGATATTCTAAACCGTGTTTTTCCAGTTCTAATTCTTCGACAACTGGTCCTAAATGGATAAACTCGTGGTCGATTGCGCACATATTGAATTTAAAATCCGGCAATTCCGGAATCGCAGCTTCAGTAGTTGCCGCGCCGCCGGGAACCGAACGTTTTTCTAACAACAGAACGGTATATCCAGCTTTCAGCAGATAAGACGCACAGACGAGTCCGTTGTGACCTGCGCCTATGATAATGACATCATACGTTTGCATAGATGAAGTTCTAGGGAGAGGATATTTTGCTTATTTTACAAATGTTAACAACTTTGCCGTCTCTACCAATAGAAATAGATTCATTGTCAGTAAGCCTTTTTAGCATATTACAAAAGATGGAGCTTTGACAAAACGCTGTTGTGTAAGCGCCTTATTTCTTCTTAAATTTACAGAGCTATCGCCTTTCTTATATCGCGCCAATATTGTACTCTATTTAGCCACATTTATTTGCCTTCAATTAAAAATTTAAGCAAACGAAGCAAGAAGGAAAAAGGAAGAGGAAAGGGGGCAGAGGGAATAGGGAATAGAAACAGTTTTGAGATTGCTTTTTTCCTGGCAACACGGCGATTGGAAGGAGTTAAGCCCTAGGAAAATTACGTACTCCACACTCAAAACTGCTAGCCAATTACCTATTAGTACAGTGAGAAATATTACTTCAGTTCCCGCAATGCCGCCTCAGCTTTTTGTACACCATCATTGTTGCCTTGCTGGCGGTAAGTGTCGAGGGCTTGTTGAAAAGCTTCAATTGCTTCGGATTTGCGATCGCGCGCTTGGAGTGCCTTACCCATATTGTAATAAGCTTCTGCCCGGTTTGGGTCAAGCTTAATCACTCGCCGAAAAGTAGTAATCGCTCCTGAAAAATCTTGTTTTTCCAGTTGAATTTTCCCCATTCCTGCGTGTGCTTCCACTAAATTAGGTCGCACCGCAATAGCCCGCTGATAAGCTATAAGCGCTCCGTCGAAGTCGTTTTGAGCCTGGAGAAGTTCGCCAATTTCTAGCTGCACTTCTGGATTCCGGGGCTCCAATTTGGCAGCTTCTTCAAAAGCTGCTAGCCCTTCGGAAGTATAACCGGCACGCAGCAAAGCAGTGCCTAATTTTAACTGGACACCTGCTTGTTTGGGAGCGAGTTCGGCTGCTTGTTGGAGCACGGTGACAGCACTGGCAAAACTTCCCTGCTGGATCAATACTAAACCCATTGAAGAATAAGCTTGCCAATTTTTCGGATCGAGGGCGATCGCCTCTTGGTATGCTTTAAAAGAACCGCTGTAATCTTTTTGCTGAAAGAGTACCACTCCGAGACCGATTCGGGCATTGACATTTTTGCGATCGAGCACAGCGGCGCGGCGGTAAGCTGTGGCTGCTGCGGGATAGTTTTGTAAATTCGCCATAGCATATCCTAATGCGTATTGGAAGTCAGCATTATTCGGTTCGAGACCGATCGCTTGTTGGTAAAATTCTACTGAGGCTTGATAGTTGCCCTGACGCGCTTCTAAATAGCCAATACCCGAAAAAATGCGGGGGTTTTCCGTATCTAAACGCGCCGCTTCTTGATAAATGGCGATCGCCCTAGTGTAGTCTCCTAAATCTACAAACTCGCGCCCTTGTCGCAGCAGATCATCTAAATTTGAATTATTTTGAGGGTTGACTTGAACGGATATTTCTGCTGAGAGCGCTATCTGCGGCGCTGCGACAGCGAATCCTGCTACTAGCAACGTACTGAATACCAAGAGACTTTGTTTGTGCACGGCCATGTGTTTCAAAGAGTATGTGGAATGGAAGAGCGAGTTGCTGTCAGCTTGGCAAGCTGACAACTTATGATTTACCAGGAATGTTTGAGTGGCGAGATGTAGTAAATCTACAGAACAAGACCCACTCAAAATTTTCGCGATTGAGGCCAACTGATGATTGTAACAACAACTGATATCATCCAAGGAGCAGAAATTCAATCTTACCTGGGAATTGTAACTGCTGAGGTTGTCTACGGCACCAATGCCCTGCGAGATTTCTTCGCGGGCATTCGCGACATCATCGGCGGACGCACCGGCAGTTACGAGGAAGTGTTTCTCAAAGGACAGCGAGATGCCCTCGCGGAACTGGAAAAACGGGCCCAGCGCCTCGGCGCCAATGCCGTAATCGGGGTGGAAGTTGACACCGGCACGATTAATGTAGACTCAAACGGGGCTTTGCTGCTGATTACTGCCGTTGGAACGGCTGTAAGATTGCGTTAAGCTGTTTTTTCTGTATACGTCCGCATTTTCTGTATACATCCGGCAAGTTTTCCAACGGGATAAAATAGTTATCAGTCATCAGTCATCAGTCATCAGTCATTAGCTAATAGCGGGTGGCTGGGGGCGGATGACTTTTTC
Organism: Microcoleus sp. D3_18_C4; assembly: GCF_036702355.1. NCBI lineage: Bacteria > Bacillati > Cyanobacteriota > Cyanophyceae > Oscillatoriales > Microcoleaceae > Microcoleus > Microcoleus sp. D3_18_C4. Next base: position 23,203 of record NZ_JAUBTF010000047.1, on the reverse strand, counting down.
GTTTCTTTCTTCAGACATAGATACTGGTTATTTCCGCAGGCAGATATAGTTTCTATCAATCTCAGCCACAATCAATGCTTAAGTGAAAGATTGTTAAAAATTAAAGCAAATCTCAGAGGAAAAAAAAATCTATGTCATACGTAAATAGACCTGTAGATAACGTTGGTACCGAACCCGTGGTCGTAAATTCAGTGATGGAATACCACGATCGAGTACGTTGGGGCCCGATTTTTTCTGGTTTGGTAATTGCGATCGGCACACAACTGGTGTTAAGTGCATTGGGCGCTGCGATCGGGTTGAGCAACATTGCTGGTTCAGGAGCTCCGCGCACTATTGCCGGGGACGTGGGTACCGGCGTGGGAATTTGGTCAATTATTAGTTTGTTAATTAGCTTGGCCGTTGGCGGTTGGGTAACTGCTCGCGCTTGCGGCCCGATGAACCGCAACACAGCGCTTTTAAATGGAGCAATTTTGTGGGCAACGACCTTAACAATTGGCTCTTGGCTGTTAGCAAATGGCGTGGCCGGCACTTTTGGCGTAATAGCTGCGAATGCGGGAGAAGCAATTAATCAAGCACAGCAGGGCGGGGTCGATTTGCCGAACCGAGCACCTAACGTATCTGCTCAGGATACTCGAAATATTGCTGGTAATGCTGCAAAAGCTGGTTGGTCGTTCTTGTTCGGCTCACTATTGGGTTTAGTTGCTTCGATGGTAGGAGCATCTGCCGGCGCCCGCACTCCCCGGAATTACTCGTAAAAGTTTCGTCAGAGACGGAAAGTTCATATTCAGGAAAGCACTTTTGTTAAGGTGCTTTTTTGTTAGTTTTTCCTTCCCAGGTTCTAGCCGGAAATGAATTTCTGGAGGCTCTGCCTCCAGGTTTTTAAGTTGAGGCATAGCCTCTGGATCTGTGTTACCAGGCAGAGCCTGGTAACGAGTATAAGAACGAGAAAAACGACAGAAAAAAGTGTGAGGCGTACCCTACCAATTAAGCGCTGAAGTATTTGGCTGCTGGGTGATAGGTGATAATTGCGGTTGTTGATTGTTCGGGATAAAGTTGTTCGCTTTCATCCATGTAGAGGTTGATGCGATCGCACTTTAACAATTCCAGTTGCTTGTACTGATCCGCCATATTCGGACAAGCGGGATAGCCGAAACTGTACCGCGAACCGCGATATCTTTGGGCTAGCATATCGCGAATGTTGTCCGGTTCTTCGCTACCAAAGCCCAATTCGCGCCGAATTCGCGCGTGAGTCCATTCTGCTATTGCTTCCGCTGTCTGTACCGCTAATCCATGAAAGTAGAGATAGTCGGTATATTGATTATTAGCAAATAGCTTTTGCGCGTACTCTGTAGCAATCTCTCCCACTGTCGCTACTTGCATCGGAAATACATCGATTTTACCCGATTCTTTGGGCGCAAAGAAGTCGGCAATGCACAGCCGTCGCGCCGATTTTTGCCGGGGAAATGTGAATGTTGCAGCGGGTGTCGATACATCTTGCCCGCCATCCATGATTTCTGGATCGTACAAATGCAAAGAATTACCTTCAGCTTGACAGGGAAAATACCCGTAAATTGCTTGCGGCTGCAGTAAATTTTCGGTGATGACTTTGTGTTTCCACTCTTCCAAGATGGGATAAACTTTTTCCGCTAAGAAAGCGTCGTATTCTTCCCGCGATTGGTCTTTTGGCTTGCGGAATTGCCACTGACCCGCAACTAAAGCTTGCAAATCTAAGTGCCAGAAAATCTCCTCAAAGGGGATGTCTTCTCCCTGCAACAGTTTCGTTCCCCAGAAGGGAGAATTCGGGCGATCGATATCTGCTGAAACTGCCTCGGATCGCCTGGTATCTATTACCACAGGAGTGTCTGCTTTCTTGGCATCTTCTACAGAATTTTCTGGCGCAGCTTTAGCTTCTTTAACCGCGCCATTATCCTGTCCTATTTCATCTAAAAATCCTTGCAAATCTTCCCATTTACCCGCAGATTTTGCAGGCATGAGTTTGTCCATAAAGTGCAAGTCGGAAAACGCATCTTTGCCGTAAACGACTTTACCTTTGTAGGTATTTTGGCAGTCTTCATGTACAAATTTGGGAGTCAAAGCCGCGCCGCCCAAAATTACCGGAACGGTGATGCCTTTCTGGTTGAATACTTCCAGATTTTCTTTCATGAATGCGGTGGATTTTACCAGCAAGCCACTCATGGCAATACAGTCTGCTTTGTGCTTTTCGTAAGCTTCGATGATATTGTCAACCGACTGTTTAATTCCCAAGTTGATCACTCGGTAGCCGTTGTTTGATAAAATAATATCAACCAAGTTTTTGCCGATATCGTGAACGTCGCCTTTGACAGTAGCGATGATGAATGTCCCTTTGGCATTGTCCCCGGATTCGGACTTTTCCATGTGCGGTTCTAAATAGGCAACTGCCGCTTTCATTGTTTCTGCTGACTGCAAAACAAAGGGCAGTTGCATTTGTCCCGAACCGAACAATTCTCCGACTACTTTCATGCCGTCTAACAGGAAAGTATTGATAATGTGGAGAGGCGGATAGGTTTCTAATGCTTTGGCGAGTTGGATATCTAGTCCAATGCGTTCGCCGTCGATGATGTGCTGCTTCAGGCGTTCTTCTACCGGAAGGCTTGCGTCTTCTGTCCGATCGCGCTTGGTAGTTTTGCCCGCAAACACCGTTGTCAGCTCGCCCAAGGGGTCGTAAACGCAAATTTCGCCGTCAAACTCCCGTTCGTCGTAAATGAGTTTACGGCAGATTTCTTGGTGTTTGGGGTCGATTTTGGCGAGGGGTAAAATCTTATTAGCGCTGACAATTGCCGAGTCCATCCCGGCTTGCATCGCTTCGTGCAAAAACATGGAATTCAAAACTTGCCGCGCCGCCGGATTCAAGCCGAAGGAAATATTAGAAACTCCTAAAATTACGTGACAGCCTGGTAATTCTTGGCGGATGCGGCGGATGGATTCGATCGTAGCTTTGCCGTTTTTTCTGTCTTCTTCAATCCCGGTGGAAATGGGCAATGCTAGGGTATCAAAAAAGATTTCTTGGGGGGGAATGCCGTAGGCGACGGCGGCGTTATAGGCGCGTTGGGCGATCGCAAATTTTTGGTCAGCAGTTCTGGCCATTCCGTCTTCGTCAATTGTACCGATAACTATGCCCGCGCCGTATTTTTTCGCCAACTCCAAAACTTGATAAAAACGCGGTTCTCCGTCTTCGTAGTTAGTGGAATTCAGCAAACATTTGCCGCCCGCAACTTTTAAGCCTGCTTCCATCTTTTCCCATTCGGTGGAATCCAGCATTAAAGGGAGAGTTGCATTAGTCACCACGCGGGAAACTAATTCTTTCATGTCTCGCACGCCGTCGCGGCCGACATAATCAACGTTGACATCGAGAATGTGCGCGCCTTCTCGCACTTGTTCCCTAGCCATTGCTACTAAACCATCCCAGTCTTCGGCGTTTAGCAAATCGCGGCATTTTTTGGAACCGCTGGCGTTGAGTCTTTCGCCGACAATTAAGAAGGAATTTTCTTGTTCGTAGGGTTGGGCGGTGTAAATTGAAGCGGCGGATGGTTCCCAAGTAATTTCGCGAATCTTTGGTTTAAGAGTTTTGCCAATTTCTGATAGTTCGCGGATGTGATCGTAGCGGGTTCCGCAGCAGCCGCCGATGACTTGCACGCCTAAGTCTTCGACAAAGCGCATCAAGGCCATTTTTAATTCTATTGGCGTGAGTTTGTAATGCGCGTGGCCGCCGATGTTTTCGGGTAAACCAGCGTTGGGAACGCAGGAAACGACGAAGGGCGAATGTTCGGAAAGGTATTTGACGTGTTCGGCCATGCGATCGGGCCCGGTGGCGCAGTTGAGGCCTAAAATGTCTATGGGATAGGGCTGCAAAATGGCTAGGGCGGCACTGATGTCGGAACCGACTAACATTGTGCCGGTGGCTTCCATTGTGACTGATACCATTAACGGAATTCGCGCACCTTTTTTCTTAAATACTTCTTCAATGGCATTTAATGCTGATTTAATTTGCAGCACATCTTGACAAGTTTCGACAATAAATAAGTCAACGCCGCCGTCATAAAGTCCTTCTGCTTGTTCGGCAAAAGCGGCGGTGAGTGTGTCAAAATCAATGTGTCCTAATGTTGGCAATTTGGTGCCTGGCCCGATCGATCCTGCGACAAATCTAGGTTTTTCTGGCGTAGAAAATTCGGCGGCGATACCCTTGGCGAGTTCGGCTGCTGTTTTGTTGAGATAATATGCTTTGTCTGCCAAATCGTATTCGGCGAGTACGATGGAAGCGCCGCCAAAGGTGTCTGTTTCGATGACATCGGCCCCTGCTTCGAGGAATCCCCGGTGCACGTTGGCGACGGCTTCCGGCTTGGTGTGGACGAGATATTCGTTGCAGCCTTCGTATTCTTTGCCGCCGAAGTCTTCTGCGGTGAGGTTTTGGACTTGCAGGTTGGTTCCCATCGCGCCGTCGAAGACGATGACGGGGCGTGAGGGGTGGTGGAGTCGATCGAGGAATCTGCTATTCATAAGCGGTCAAAAAAACGCCGGTGCTATATATTTACAATTTTATCTATTGTGCAATATTGTCAACAATTATGTGACTGTTTGCAAACGACTAATTACTGAAGGATTTAATGCTGCTGACAATAGTTCGATCGTACCTGTAATTTTAGCGATCGCCCTGGATAATTGTCAAAATTCTGTGGTGGGCGAGGCTGCGGGGGAAAAACGGGCTAGTTGTGAGGGCTTTTTTCGCTTAACTGTTGAGGAATTTGGCTAAAATGCGATCGCCACAATTAAACGAGTTATATAGCAATCCTAAATGACTCGTAAATTTTTACCCCACCCCACTCCTCCCCGAACCCGCTGGGAGTCCGTAATAAATTCACAAATGATGCGAAAATTGCTCTATAGCTAAAGCATTAAGATTTCTTTCTCATTTTTCTGTTAGAAGGTCTTTTAGGCAGTCGCTTAATTTCACTTTCTCCTCCTTGGACTTCTACTTTTTTTACAGTTTCTTCTACTTCTTCTATATTTTCTAAATCACCAATTTTAACCTCGCCCCCGATGATTTCTTCCTCTTCCTCAGCTTCCTCCGCATTCTGTTGATTTGCGATTAACTGCACGGCTAACCCAGAATTTTGAATCGGCAATTGTGCAATTTCTTGACTAATTTCTGCTTCTCCAATCCGCTGCTCAATTTCGGCAGCCACTAAATCTTCCTCGCAAGCAGGAAAATCATCAATTTCTTGACTAATTTCAGTTTCTCTAATTTCCTTGTCTACTAGCTGCATTGATAACTGCTGCTTTTCCCTTGACAATTCCTCAACCTTAGTCCCAAGCATTCTAATCTGTTCGTTGAGAACGCGAATTTCTCGGTTTTGCTGCTGAATCAGTTCTTCGGCATCAGCAATAGTTCGATTTCTATCTAATATAACCTCATTTCTAGTTTCTAATTCCAAAGCGCTCATAGCTGCTTTAATCACATTATAAAAATGCGGTTTAGATACATCAACTTGTTTAGCATTATGGCGGCTTTTCCCCAAAAGTCCAATTTTTTCTCCTTGCTTAACAGCCAAAACAAAACCTTGATGATTTTTTATTTTTAATTCCTTGACAAAATCTACTTGAACTAAACTGCAAATATATTTGTGACAGTCAAAATAAAATTCTGCTTTCATCAAAAAGCACCCCTTTCTGCTACAGTCCCGCAGAATTATAGCATGAACAAGGTTAAAACTCGAACAAAATTTATAAAAATAGGGTGGGCGCGGAGGTCAGTACCCTAATTTATAAATGTATGCGATGTCAAGAGTTGTTCAGGACTTATGCAAAAAATCGTTTGACGCGCTACTTCTAGCAGTAATGGGGACATTGCGCCCTACAAAATTAAGTTTTGCTGGCAGGAATTTAAATATTTTGGCTTAGCAAAATTAGCTAACTGCGACATATTTGATAAATTAATTAATTGCTTTATTTGCTGACATAAGCGATTTCCCATCCGTGACGATAATAAGCTGTTTCTAAATCAACCCTTTCAGTTTTAACATCAGGTGGTAATTCAAACAAACTTAATTGAATGGGTTCATTAGTTTTTTTGCCATTGTTAAACTTGTTTAAAAGTCTGGCTTCTAAATCTTGGTGCGATTCTAAATTGCCATCGGACAGAATATGATTAATCTGCAAGTTAAAATTTTTCAAATTGTAGCAAACTAAAATAGTCCGATGACAAGTAATCGGGTCTTTTTCCGCACACATTAAACTGATTTTATAATTGGCGGCGCCTTTTAGCAAGCGCTGAATTCCTGCGGAAAATAGAGAAGTTGCTGCTATGCGATCGTATAAAGCTTTACCGCTAGTATCGTAATAGCTTAAATCCTCCGGTCTCGCGCCCAACTCTTTGCCTAAAAAAACATATTGAATGCCGACACTTGACAGAGAAGCTTTAATTTCGGATTTATTAAAATGAGGTAAATAGCGGCTAAACGGATGCGATCGCACGTCCGCAACCGCCGTAATTCCGTGTTGTTGCAGCAGCAAAATAAACGCTTCAATACTCAGATTGGAGTGTCCGATCGTAAATAATTCCATTGCTTCGATCTTACTATGCAGTCTTTGCCTTGCGGATGAAAGTTTGTGCAGCCCAATTTTTGCAATTGGTAGACTTCAAGCTGTAGGTTTCTTTAGCAACTTTTGAATTACAAGTTGCACAGCCAGCAGCATCAAACCCAAAGATGCAAAAGCAAAAACACCCGCGCCCAAAGCCACAATCCCCATGACTAAAGTTCGCACAGCCGCGCCAATATTAATCGCAGTCACATTGTCAGAATGAATGGGCGAATTGGCAAAAGTTTGGACGATCGACAAAGTTAGCGCGTACAAAGCCGCCGCAAACCCGCCCGCGATCAGCGAACCCATCACGCACCGCAAAATCGTCGGCGGCGTGGAAGATGCAGAGGTTGCATCTCCAGCCGAACTCAGAGGTTTAGAAGTAGAATTTGGATTAGTTAAATCAGTCATGGCGATTTTAGATTTTAGATTTTAGATTTTAGATTTCTGGTTAATTCACCAAAACTAAAATCGGTCTTGCATGACATATTATCAGTTCTTCGATCTCAATAGACTCTGCGAAAAGTTAGATTCATCTTGACCCTCGGCTGTTAGACAGGTTTAACGGCCGATCGCGATCGCACCCTCTTGAAGTTACACCCTCGAAATCGGCGGTTTCGTCTCGTTTCCCTCCGAAAAAATCTGAATTCCAGTATTGCTAAACTGCGCTACCCAAAAATCCAAATCTGGAGAAGCGATCGCATTTTTAACCCGTTCCATAACTTGCTGAGCCTGCTCTGAAGACTCGGCCAGCGCAAACACCGTCGGCCCGGAGCCCGACATCATCGTGCCCAAAACCCCCGCCGACTCAAAAGCCTGCCGCAACTGCAACACCTGCGGGTACACGGGCAAAGCAACTTTTTCTAAATCGTTGTGTAGCAATTGACCAATTTTCGATCGATCTTTTTGGGCGATCGCCCCCACCATCGGGCCCGAATGCAGCCGTTCCCGGCGGCACACCAAATCTTCCGCTGCACAATAGGAACTACTGAACTGCTGGCGATAAGTTTGATACGCCCATGCGGTAGAAATACTGAGGTTACGGTACTTGGCCAACACCACATAAAAGCCACCTAAATCAGGCAGCGGCGACAGTTTATCTCCGCGACCAGTTGCCAAAGCCGTACCTCCGGCAATGCAAAAAGGCACATCAGAACCCAAAGTTCCCCCCAACTCTTGCAACTCCGACTGAGTAAGTCCCAATTGCCACAGCAAATCCATCCCGACTAAAACCGCAGCCGCATTGGCCGAACCGCCGGCAAGCCCCGCCGCCACTGGAATCTGCTTGTGAATGGCAATCTCGACTCCGCCGTATTTCGCCAAAGCATCGGGGAATTGCTTCGCCAACAAATCCGCCGCCCGGTAGGCCAGGTTATTCTTATCAGGAGGGACTTGCGGGTGATCGCAGCGCACGCGAATCGTGTCCGTACCGATCGCGCGCAAGTCAATTCGATCGGCTAAATCTATGCTTTGAAGTACCATCGCCAGTTCGTGATATCCGTCGGGGCGATCGCCTATGATTTCCAAATACAGATTGATTTTTGCTGAAGCTAGCAGAGAATATGAACGCATAGGTGATTAAGCCGCAGGTGAAAGAAACCCCTGGTTGAAATTAATTGACACCAGTCAGAGTCCATTTTCTCACAACTCAAAGGAAATATTATGCAGGAAATGTGGAAAACTTTTTTTACTTCCGGGCCATTTATTCCTCACGGCCACTGCTATCTCTGGCATACCCCATTAGTCGGGCTTCACATTGCCTCAGATTCTATCATTGCACTCGCGTATTTTTCCATCCCCATTACATTGGTTTATTTTATTTCAAAACGCGAAGATTTGCCTTTTGATTGGATCTTTGCCCTGTTTGGAGCCTTTATCGTCGCCTGTGGCATCACTCACATATTTGAACTCTGGACACTTTGGTATCCTAACTATTGGCTTTCAGGAACAATGAAAGCAATTACTGCCCTTATTTCATTAGCTACAGCCATACTTTTGGTAGACTTAATGCCTCAAGCCCTAGCACTCCCCAGTCCCGCACAGTTAGAATCCGCCAACCGACTCCTAGAAGCTGAAATTGTCGAGCGCCAATTAGCAGAAGCTGCCCTAAAAAAAGCTAAAGAAGAATTAGAAATTCGCGTTGAGGAACGCACCGCAGAGTTAAAGTCTCAAACGCAACATCTAGAATTTGCCAATCGACTCCTAGCATCGGAAATTGTCGAGCGCCAATTAGCAGAAGCTGCCCTAAAAAAAGCTAAAGAAGAATTAGAAATTCGAGTTGAGGAACGCACCGCAGAGTTAAAATGTCAAACTCAACAGCTCGAACAAGCCTTGTCTGAATTGAAGCAAGCTCAATCCAACCTAATTCACAGCGAAAAAATGTCATCTTTAGGGCAATTGGTCGCTGGGGTTGCTCATGAAATCAACAATCCGATTAACTTTATTTACGGCAATATTACTCACACCCGCCAGTATGCCAATAGTTTGCTAGAACTGGTGAATCTCTATCAAGAGCAATATCCGAATCCCATACCCATAGTTCAAGAAAAAATCGAGTCTATAGATTTAGACTTTATCATCTCTGACCTGCCAAAAATATTAATTTCTATGATAAACGGCGCTGAGCGGATTTTTGGTATTGTCAAGTCGCTGCGAATTTTTTCTCGCCTTGACGAAGCAGAAATGAAATTAGCCGACATTCATGAAGGAATTGACAGCACACTGATGATTTTGCAAAGCAGATTGAATGCTAAGCCCGGTTTGGAGAATATTCAAGTTATCAAAGAATATGGCAATTTACCCCGAATAGAGTGCTACCCCGGACAGCTAAATCAAGTGTTTATGAATATCCTGGCTAATGCTATTGATGCTTTAGAAGATGACAGCCACAGCGAGTCGATTGCAGCCCATGAAACGAATCCCCGCCTCATCAAAATCTCTACCAAACTTTTAGAAAGTGAAGTCGTAGAAATCCGAATTAGCAACAACGGGCCAGAAATCACAGAATCCGTGAGGAACCAGTTATTTAATCCATTTTTTACCACTAAACCAGTAGGTAAAGGCACGGGATTAGGTTTATCAATTGGCTATCAAATTATCACAGTAAGACATCAAGGCGAATTGCAGTGTATTTCTGCACCGGGGAAAGGTGCAGAATTTATTATTAAAATTCCGATTAGCCTGCAATAAACCTTTAAGAATCCCCATAAAACCTCAATTCAACTGTTAGTAGTCAGACCAAATAGGGGTTTTTCGTAAATAGGAATTACGCCCGATTGTTGAGCAACCATTTTTTTTACGAAAAGACTCGTTGTACACAGCAGATTCGGTAAAAAACCCGGTTTATGGGCCCCGATGCGTAAGTCCTGATAAAAAAAGAATTCCCAAATACGCCACTTATTTAAGAAGTCGGGTATCTAACACAATCTTGAATTTTAAACATCTGAGAGCATATTATTACTCAAACTTACCCATTGATCCACGCTTAAATCTTCAGCGCGAGATTGAGGATTTATCTGTAACTCTTCCAGCAAGTGAACGAGTTTATCTAAGTCCACAGCCCCTTTCAAATTATTTCGCAGCATCTTGCGCTTGCTACCAAATCCCAACTTAACTAAATTCTCCAAATAGCGCGGATTAACCGCCGCAGTTTCTATCTCTCTGGGAAGCAGCCGCACCACGGCGGAATCGACTTTTGGCGGCGGAAAAAAGTCTTTAGACGGCACATCACAAATTAACTCGCATTCTGCTAAATACTGCACACGCACTGACAGCGCGCCAAAAGCTGTCGAACCCGGTTTAGCGTAAAGCCTTTGGGCCACTTCTTTCTGCACTAACAGCACGATCGCATCGAAGGGTTTAGCCGCAGGAACAGATATCGTTCCCAGCAGTTTTTGCAGAATGGGGCCGGTGATATTATAGGGAATATTGGCAACAACTTTATTGGGATTTTGGAATTTGGGAAAGGCTGTTAGTTCAGCCTCTAAGTCCATTTCCAAGATGTCGCCTTGCAGCAGTAAAAAATTGTCGGTTTTGCCGAGTTGTTTGGCTAGCTTGAGACACAAATCTCGATCGATCTCCACAGCAACAACAGACTCAGCCGCAGGCAGCAAGCGTCGAGTCAAAATCCCCGTGCCCGGCCCAATTTCTAGGACGCGATCGCGATCCAAAGAAGCCGCTTTCACAATCTTATCTAAGGCTTTCTCGCTTTTGAGCCAATGTTGAGCAAACTGTTTCCGGGGTCTGGTCGATCGCATTTTTTGAATTTTTGGAGAAATCTTAGCCTGTCATTCTATCACAGCTCAATATCTTTTCCTAACCTACGGTCATGTTTATTTTTGTTAACAGGGGTTGAACTAACCAAAAAACATGGGCACTATAAAAGGATAAACGATAAAAAATAAATTAATTTATTCCCAATTACCAACAGCACGACACGGAAGGCACGGATACACGGATAGCTGTTTTTCCAAATAACCAATAACAACTAACCAAGAACCAATTACCAATTCCCCAAAAATGAAATTCCAACGAGTATTTGGTACATTACCCAAAACCACAGCCAGCGCCCCCGGCCGAGTAAACCTGCTGGGCGAACACACAGACTACAACGATGGATTTGTACTTCCAACAGCGATTCCCCAGCGCACCACAGTACAAATCGGCTTCAGCAGCGACGATCGACACCATGTTTATTCAGCAGAATATGACGAACTCATAAATTTTTCAGACGACGATACCATACCGCAAAAATTCGTCAGTTATATCTGTGGCTGCCTCAGACTTGTAGAAAAAGAAGGATACAAAGTACCGCCAATAAATCTCTACATTACCTCGACTGTGCCGATCGGAGCCGGTTTGTCCAGCAGCGCCGCTTTAGAAATAGCAACCCTCAGAGGAGTGCGCGCGCTGCTGAACCTCCCCATAGACGACGTGCGGCTAGCTCAAATCGGACAGCAAGTCGAAATCCGATATGCCGGCTTGAACTGTGGCATCATGGATCAAATGGCGTCGAGTTTAGCAGACACCAACACCATGCTATTGATCGACACCCGCAGCCTCGAATGCCACCCGATACCTTTTCCCACAAACACAGAAATTTTAATAATTGACAGTGGCGAAAGCCACGAACTGGCAGCAGGAAGCGGCTACAATCAGCGACGCGCCGAGTGTGAGGAATCAGCGCGGATATTGGGAGTTAAAGCTCTCAGAGATATCGCCGATCCGCAAGCAGTGGAAGTATTGCCGGAACCCCTCAGAAGACGAGCGCGCCACGTGGTTACTGAAAACAACCGCGTACTCGAAGCGGTAAAATCATTGCCAGCAAAACGTTTTGGCGAGTTAATGAATGCTTCCCATGCCAGTCAGCGCGACGACTACGAAGTTTCGGTGCCGGCAGTAGACACGCTGGCGGCCATCTTGCAGTCAATTCCGGGAGTCTTCGGCGCAAGGCTGACGGGCGGAGGTTTTGGCGGTGCTTGCGTAGCCTTGGTGGAGAGTGGGAAAGCGGGTGCGATCGCATCCGAGGCGATCGATCGCTACCAGCGCGCGGGTTATAGCGGCCGCGTTTTGGTTCCAGAAGTTAAAGTTAATTCTTAACTCCAGAACTATCTCCCGACAGGGAAGGCCAGCGCACAGTGACGATCACCGAATCCTCCTCGGAAGACCAATAATGAGGCACTCCCGGCTGCCAGAGAGCATAATCTCCTTCGCGAGAAAGCAAGATTTCTTGCTCTGGAAATTGTAGGCGAAACCGCCCTTTTACCAGGATAGAAAGCGTGGTGGCTTCCGCATTTACCGCCCACTGAGTCCTACAATCTCCGGCGGGGTGAGCGCCCCATTTTACCTCTAAAACAGCAGTCGATCGCGGGTCATCTTCAGGCGTCATAAAATGACCGGCAAACCAACCGCCCCGACTTGCACCTTCAACGCCCGCATTTCCGAAAACCACTTGAGATGACATCAGCTAATCAGGTAAACAACAAATAGCTTGAGAGCACAAACTCTACGTTTTGTACTCAAGGACATCCCACTTGATCGCTCGTGCCGTAGGGACACTCCAACAGTCCATAGGTGTCAACTTAACGTACAACCGAGAGTCCGACAGGGGTTGAAACCCCTGCCTCAAAGCTAAAGTCGTCTGAAGACGACTAATGAGTTTTTCAGTTAGTCCGACAGGGGTTGAAACCCCTGCCTCAAAGCTAAAGTCGTCTGAAGACGACTAATGAGTTTTTTAGTCCTCTTTGAGAGGACTTTAGCTATGAGACAGGGAATTCATTCCCTGGCGGACTAAGGGGTGGGCGGGAGGACTGGTGGACAAAAAGCTTAAGTTGAACACCTATGGGCTTGGCCTAAGTCCCTACACTCGCCGTGTCGCTACAAGGGCTTACCACCAAAAGTGCGATACTTACTTGCGGCCCGAAGATTGACCTTCCGTAGTCGCTATTTCCCCAGCTTCCATCAACTGCTTAAAGCGACGTAAATCATTGGCAATTTGCTGTTCGGGAGCTTCGCCAAATAGTTTAGCAGCACCAGCACCAATTGCACCGCCGGGAGGGTTGTATTCGATGACAACTTTTACCTCAGTTCCGCGTCCTGCGGATGCCGGTTGAAAGCGCACAAAACCCGAATTGTCAACATCAGCTCCTTCCACAGATGCCCAAGCAATTAAGCGATTTTCTTCTTCGCGCACAATCTCTGCATCCCATTCCACACTATTGCCCATCGGCGCGCTGGCAATCCAGTGAGAACGTTTTTCATCGATGACCGTAACGTGTTTGAGATGCTTCATAAACCGAGGCAAATTTTCAAAATTGCGCCATAAACGGTACAATTCATCAGCCGGTTTGTCGATCGTCACCGTCTTTTCAACTTTAATGCTTTGATTCGGATCTGCAGCAGACTGCAAACCCTCCACAACCCCCAGACCGCGCGCCGCTAAACCGCCGCCCGCAACTGCCAGCAAAGCACCTCGCAAAGAACGCTGCGACAAACCAAAAAGCACCAGCGCCCCGCCACCAATTAAAGATGCCCAGCGTTCGGTATCGCCGCTGCTACTTTGGTTTTGTTTGTCGGAATTTGTCATTGAAGTAGATTCCATTGGTTTCAACCTGGTAAATTAATAGCGAAAAATAGCAGCTAAAGGCGCCTCGTCCGGCACTTTTTCCGGCGGCACCGCGTAAACAGTTCCGCCGTTGAGAATAGTTTGAATTGCTGCGGCATTCAACAAATCTTCGTCGCCCAGTTCTGCCTCGGGGTGGATTTGCACCGAGTTCGTCTCGGGATTAAAGCTACCCCACTGCTGAACGCCAAGAGCAACAAACAGTCGATCGACTCGTCCAAAATAAGCAGCCGAAACAGCTTCTTTCAAGTCAGCAGAAATTTTATCGCTTCCTGTCAGATCGTGGTATTGTGCGATCGCCTCTGACTGAGCCTGCAAAAACAAAGGTTCTACCAGCGGCAAAGCTTCGGCCCGCAATTCTTCCGGCTTGAGAAGTTTCTGATTGCCTGTAATTCCTTCTTCAAATAAATGCGGGTAGGTATTGGCTTCTCGGTAAAGCGGGAGCAAATATTCAACTCCAGCTAACACTAAAGGAGCTTTTTTATTACGCAAATATTCGTGCAGCGCCGCATCGATTATGTGGAAATACTGCAATATTTCCTGCTGGGGCTCATCTCGATCCGGACTTCCTTGGCCGTGAAAACTTCCCGGCTGCTGAAAAGAATTATTAGTGCCTCCTTTTGAAGTAGCAATCCGAAACTGACCATCTTTAGCTGTCGGGTCATATTGCAGAGCCTCCTCAAGGCTTTTCGGCAAGTTTTCAACTTCAACTTCCCGAGCACTGTAAGCCGTACACTCAATCAGCCTCACTTCCTTTTTACTGAGAGCTAAAACATAAAAGAAATTATCTCCTGTCAGCAGAGGCATCAGCGGTTTGACGTGAAAATTGTCGCTTACAACCACTAATTCGTCAAAATTCACCGGACAGGTATAGTAGCGAAAAAATCCAGAACCGACAAAAATCGCCAGCAGGTTGCTTTGATTTTCCCAAAAGTTTTCCTGGTCAATTTCGGCTCGGACTGGCTCTAGCAATTGGGCAGCTTCTTTTTTGTCAAATCCGTACTCTACTATTTTGTCTTCAGCCTCTCTGATTAAATTTTTGAACCGAATCGGATTTTGTTGAATTTCTGTTCCTTGAGCGACTGGCATATAAATAGAGACGCACAATCCAGGAGATTGTTGTACCAGCGCTTTGAGTTCCTCTACAGATATTAAGTTCACCGCTGAAACTCCTTTGCTAAGGGGTTTTGTAATAAAAACAACCGATTCTTTAAAATGTATCTCTCCTGACATGGCCCCTGCGTCTGCCTAAAGTAATGATCGCCTGCTGTAGAGCCTTTCATCCCCGAACTAAAACGGGGTTTGCAGCCGCTGTTCCAATCGAAGTGCTTATGACCTAAGATAGACGCGCCTAAGTCGGGCATTACTTTACCATAATTTAATTTATTCGGCTTCAAATACTCGTTATATATAATAATGAAAACAAAAATTTTTCTGGGGTTGCTCTGGGCAACATTTATTGCCTACACCTTACTGCTAGCTCCTCTAGATCCGCCCGGAACGCTAACAGTTATGGAAAAAATGCTCAAATTCCAGCTAGAAGGAATCAACCCCTACCTTGTCACTATATTCGCTCTCATGGGAGTGTGGCCGATGGTCTACGCTTGCCTCCTATTCATTGATGAGAGAACCCAAAATATATCCGCGCTTGCCTGCTTTCCTCGCTTCCAACGGCGCCGGCATCATCGGCTTAATTCCCTACTTACTCCTCCGCCAGCCCCAGCAAGAATTTTCCGGCCGCAAAGATATGTTAATCAAAATATCAGACTCCCGCTGGACAGGCATTGTACTTTTACTAACTACTATCTGGCTGTTAGCTTGGGCTTGGTTAAATGGAGATTGGGGAGATTTTGTCAAGCAGTGGCAGTCAATTCCTTTTGTGCATTTAATAACTTGGGATTGTTGCTTGATGGCTGTAATATTTCCCTCACTTCTGGGAGACGACATGGCACGCCGCGGACTCGCGGACGATCGCATTTTTTGGGCAGTGTCTCTAGTTCCGCTGTTAGGGCCGCTAACTTATCTTTGTCTACGCCCCCCCTCTGCCAGAATCTGCAACTGAAATCGCCACTTTCCCACTCACAGCCCGAAATTGAAACATTGAAAAATTTGGTAGTGTTCAAGATGTAATGAATATTCAAGGCCGGGCGGGATTAACAAACGCTCAAAAAGCGACATTGAGAGGGTTAGGGGCGATCGCGTAGTCTGGGTGTACCGTAGAGAAAGATTTTAATTGTCCTGAAAATCTCGATCGACACTGATGAGGTCACTCTATGGAGCCAAATGATACATCGGCCCGCTACGACAGAATTGCCCAATGGTGGCAAACTCAGCATCAAGATTCAACCTACGGGATTGCCCAATTAGAACGGGCGATCAAATTTACTTCTAAACAGCACGCAGCACTTGATGTCGGGTGTGGAAGCAGCGGGCGTTTTATCAAGAGCTTATCCAAGCATGGATTTCAGCCTGAAGGACTTGATATTTCTAGCGAAATGATCGATTTAGCCCAGCGGCTACATCCAGAAATCACGTTTTACCGGGAAGACATTTGTGATTGGCTGCCGCCGAAACTTTACAGCCTGATTGCAGCGTGGGATAGCACGTTTCATCTGCCAATCAACAAGCAAGCGCCTGTGATACAAAAGCTATGCGATGCGCTTGAACCTAATGGAGTGATCCTGTTCACTTGTGGCGGCGGACATACAAGCAGCGAGGTTTCGGGAGCATTTCAAGGTCAAGATTTTGATTACAGCACTTTGGGCGTAGATACTTTTCTGCAAATTTTGGTTGAGCATCATTGCACCTGTCGCCATCTCGAATATGACCAGTATCCTGAAAATCATGTTTATATAATTGCCCAAAAGACCTAATTTATCATCGGCACGATTAAGCTGTGGGATGTCGCAACTGGTGGCTGTGTTAGGACGTTGATGGGCGATCGACTTTATGAAGGTATGAATATTCAAGGGGCAACGGGATTGACGAATGCTCAGAAATCGACATTGAAAGCGTTAGGGGCGTTGGTGTAACGTGTGTCGAGATTAGGGCGATCGCCATTTAGATCGCCGCTGCGATCGGATATTCAATTACGAATCATTCTGAGGTGGATGTAGAGCGATAGAATGCAGGACTCCTCGAAGATTGACTACTCCTTCTCGGTTGAGTTGCAGCCGATCGATGGTAGCGCGTCCAGTCGGTGTTAAACCCAACATTTGAGTCGAATCGCTGCTCCAAGTAAAGTGTTCGCTCCAGTTATCCCGTCGAGGATGATAAAGTGGGACGGAGCCACCTGTAACGGGGTCGATCGCCTCACTATGACTGTATTTGAAATTGTTGCACCCTTGACAAGCGATCGCCAGATTATCCAAATCACTGGTGCCACCTTTGGAGCGAGGGATAATGTGTTCAATGGAGAAGGGGTCTGGAGAGAATTTAGCTTGACTGAGACAATACTCGCAGCAACCATTGGCGCGTTGTTTAATGAATTGTCGTTGCTGCTGGGTGAGGCGGGATTCAGGCATAATCAACGATCTCGGGATGAGGATTGATGCCGAGGGTTTGCATGAGCTCCGTCAGAGGTTGGTTGCGGAAGGTTGCGAGTTGAATTAAGGCTTGAATGCGGGCAACATTGAGTTGTTCAAGGCGATCACTCATTTGGATCAGTTGCTTGTGTTCTTCGGGAGTCAGGGTTTCGGCATGACGCTTGGCGATGAGGGCATGGTATTCTTCCCAGGTTTGTGCACTAAAGCCGATGTTAATTTGTTGCAGCAAGTCGGCTTCTGTAGGTTGGGTGGTTGGAAGTCTAGGCTGGAGGCGTTCTTGCAGGGCGTTGAGGATGTAGCGATCGGGTTCAACGCCTTGTCGAGACGCTTCAGTGCGGATCTGGTGTTCGAGTTCGGGAGAGAGGTTGAGGGTGATGGTGGTCATGGTTATCTTGGCAGCAACATCTATTCATCATTTTAGCGATCGGGCTTTCACCTTATCTCGAACTTCATCGCCTGGGACTTCTCGATTTTACTGCCCGCGTCCTGGTTTGCAATCTACGAAAGCTAATGCTTCTGTGTCGAGAAAACTGGCGATCGAAATGGCGATCGGATATTCAATTTTCGCAGGACGCGCAATTAGAGCAGCTTTAATTCGTTCTGGCAAACGTCCCAAAATAACTTCGGCATCAGGAGAAAGTTGTTCTTGAAGTTTAGCTTGCATGACATTCACCTTTGGGTTGGAATTTGATAGATACATTCAAGCCACTACCCAACTCAGATTTAGCGGTCTAACGTTGCCAATCACCCGCCGCAAATTACCTCAGACTGCCACCGACAGGATCTCGACGGTCGGGTGCATTGGCGTTGTTCGAGTGCGCGCATCTCTTGCCGTATTTTGATGCTACCGCAAAAAAGCGCGTAACTTTTCAAGTTCATCACCCTGTAAACACTTAGCAAAAGAACGGTGGATCC
The DNA here is from genome assembly GCF_036702355.1 of Microcoleus sp. D3_18_C4. Classification (NCBI taxonomy): domain Bacteria; kingdom Bacillati; phylum Cyanobacteriota; class Cyanophyceae; order Oscillatoriales; family Microcoleaceae; genus Microcoleus; species Microcoleus sp. D3_18_C4. Next base: position 5,005 of record NZ_JAUBTF010000047.1, on the reverse strand, counting down.
GAGCATTTGGATGGGGGAGAAAAGCAAAAAATCTTTCACGATTCCCTATCTCAACGAACTCGGATATTGAATTTGCTGTAGAGATATTGAATTGGCTTTGAATCACTTGCTTTGCGCGTGCCCCCAGTACCACTATCACTTTTGCTCTTGCTAGTTCTAAAACTCTCAACAAGTAGGCTTCCACACATTGCTCCTGTGATTCTTCTACACCAGTTTCGGCACGAGACTTACAATGCACTATCTCGGTAAGCGCATAATCAATGCCTGGACTAACGTTCCGTTGAAGTAGCTCAATCGCACGTTGTCTAACCGCTGCCCAAAATCGAGTAGAGCGACTATATTTCCCGTCTTTTAGCAAGGATTTTGTACCATCAACGATCCAGTGCTTACGTCCTCCTCCAAAACGGTAATTGAAATAATCGTGTACTTCGCTACATGACCAATCCCAAGTTGGGTAATCTTCATCAGAGCCAATTGATGGATTTGAACTCAGGAAGAGAATGGGTGCTTGCTCTATCTGTCCACTCCAAGGTTCAGGCACTTGAAATTTTTCTAACCCAATTGCATTTTGAGAGTCAACAATTTTACGACATGGATTTTCAACAGAAAGATCTTCTTGACACTCTCGTGCATGGGGACAATGAACAATTTCACTTAGCAGAGTTTTTTCAGACATTCCCGAAATATATAAACTGATTACGAGTTTACGAAAATCTAGCAGTCGAACTTATAATTGTATCGCAGTTGCGGTACAATACCCAATAGAAGAGAAAAATACCGCCGATCGATCGCTGATGTATGTCACCAAAAGTGGCACTAATTCACATAGCAATTGCTGCCGTTCGATGAAAATTCAACCAAATTGTCATGCGGCTAAAACAGGACGATCGAGCTTGCGGACTGCATACAGAAGCGTAGCTTTAATATAGTCAATTTCCAAGTCGGGAAATTCTTCGATAAACTTAAAAATTTGCTCACCCGCAGCCAGCAACTCTAGGATATCGATGACTCGAATCCGCATTCCCCGGATGCAGGGACGACCGCCACATTGTCTTGGGTTCACTGTGATTCTGTCAAACAGATAAGCAACGGATGCTGGCATTGCTTAAAATTGTTTAAAATCTTTGTCTTTAGCTTACTTCATTTATCGCCCGAAACTCACGCCGCGATCTAATTCTGCGATCGCTATGCTGTAATAGAGATCAGTCCCTTCAAACTTCCATAGTTTATGACCGCAGCAGTATCTATTGACATTGGTACGCTCATTACACGCACTCCCGGACTGCATGGTGGATGTCCCCACATCGTCGGTAAGGGCGTTACCGTTCGCCGAATTGTAACCTGGTACAAGCGAGGATTGACTGCTGAAGAGATTTGCGATCGCATCGGACATCTCACCCTCGCCGAAGTCTACGCTGCATTAACTTACTATCATGCCAACACCCAAGAAATTGAAACTGATTTGATTAATCAAGCAGCAGAAGCCAAGCGTCTTGAAGCTTTGTACAGCAACTTTGGTAAAGAAGCATGAGTGAGATTAGGCTTTACCTAGATGAAGACTCCCAGGATCAGTCCCTACTACGGGCATTACGGGCACGTCAAGTCGATGTAACCACAGTCAACGAAACTCAAACAGAAGGATTAATCGACGAAGAACAACTTCGGCTAGCTGCCAGTCAAAACAGAGTTTTGTACAGTCACAATATTGGAGACTTCTGTCAGTTACATACTGAGTTCCTTGGCAGAGAGGAATCTCATGCTGGCATTGCGCTGAGATCACAAGACTATTCCGTGGGCGAGCAAGTTAGAGTCATTATGGAACTAACTGCTAATAAGACAGCAGAGGAAATGGTGAACCAGTTAGAGTTTTGGGGTAAATACTTGAAAAATAGCTAAATACCGAGAGCCCCGACTTCTTCAAGAAGCCGGGGCTCTAAAAGCAGACTACATCACAACTGCACTAATCAAAGTTTGCACATTTTGTACAAGAGCAGTAGTAAAATTATGAGTCGCAGGCAAACTGTCAACCACTATTCCGGCACACAATAGCATCAGATACAGAATAGAGTATTTGAAGAGCGATCGCGCAACAATCTTATCCTCTGGAGTCTGCAACAGCAACCAAGCTTTTTGGGCAAAAATAGCACCCAGGAAAATAGCTGTTCCCGCATACAACGCGCCCGCTAAATGCAGGGGATAAACTAGCAGCAAAGTTGCAGGAATCATCAATAGCGTGTAAATCCAAATTTGGCGGGCTGTCTCTTCGTCGCCCTCAATTACAGGTAACATCGGGACGCCTACTTCTTTGTATTCATCGCGAATCATCATTGCTAATGCCCAAAAATGCGGCGGTGTCCACAGGAATATAATCCCAAACAGCAGCCACGCACCCCAACTCAAATCTCCCGTAACCGCAGCCCACCCAACTAGCGGGGGAATCGCCCCTGCTGCACCGCCGATGACGATGTTTTGCACGCTGTGACGCTTCAGCCAGTGGGTGTAAATTAGGACATAGAAAACGATGCCTGACATCGCTAGCAATGCGGCTAATAAGTTGGCAACAACTGTGAGCAATGTAAAGGATATTGTAGCTAGGGCGATCGCAAATATCAAAGCATCCCGCTTCTTGACACGCCCGGAAGGAATCGGTCGCCACCGGGTGCGCTCCATAATATAATCGATGTCACTGTCGTAGACACAATTAATCGTATTCGCCGACGCAGAAGCTAAAGCACCTCCGGTAATAGTGGATACCAGCAATAGCGGATCGACTTCTCCTTTGGCGGCCATCCACATTCCTGCTGAGGTTGTTATTAGCAGTAGTAAAATAATTCTGGGTTTTGTTAGTTGATAGTAACTTTTCACCACTTGCGAAAAGTTTTCGTGGAGGCGGGGGCTGTCGTTGGTAAGGATTTCTTGCATCGGTTGTAAGCTGTTAGTAATTATTTGCGAATTCGTCATTAGTCATTAGGTTGGAGTGGCGGGTTTTACGAGATATATTTGGTGTAGCTACAAGGATTCATAAACCCGCCGCCTCTTACTTTAGTCTGATCTCTCAAGCTGATAAAACTCGATCGCGCCAAGCTAAAACACTAAAAGCTATCAGGGTTCCCAGCAAAGCAGCACCGACTGCTTGGTGGGCGACTGTCAGCGGTTCTACCTGAAGGTGCAGCCGGAAAGTTGCTAATCCCAGAACTAATTGAGCAATGAGGCAAACACTCGCCCAATTAGCCAGTTTTCGCAAATTGGGACTCAGTGCAGGCTGCCGCCAAGCCATCACTGCTACTGCTAAAGTCGCTGCTGTAGCTGGTACGATACCGGCGATGTGGCTGTTCATTACCGAGCACAATTCTGAGGAGTCCAAACATTGGTGCAGTGCCCATCTAGAGCCTACTAATGCTCCTAGCAAACTTTGCAGGTAAACTAACAATACTGCGATCGAACTTACCCAAGCTAATTTGCCGACATTTCCTGTAGCTTCGTAGGGAGTCAGCATGAAACCGATGACTAGCAGGGCGCCAAAAAATAGTAAAGCTGTTCCCAAGTGAGCGGTAACGATGTCAAATCTCAGCAGTTGTGTTACTGTCAAGCCGCCCAATACGCCCTGAAAAACGATTAGAAATACTGCCCCAGCGCTCGCCCAAGGCAGCCATTTTGGCAGGCGGCTGCGGTAAAACAAAGATAGTCCTAAAAGTGCGATCGCACTCAAGCCAATTGCCGCTGCGTCCAACCGGTGAAACCACTCCAGAAATACCTGCAAATTCATTTGCGCTGCGGGTATTAATTGACCGTAGCACAGCGGCCAGTCGGGGCAAGCGAGCCCCGCATTCATGACTCGCGTGGCGCTGCCTACGGCCATTAACAGCCAGGTTGCGATCGCAATTTTCCACACTAGACCGCGGATAATATCTTTTGGCTGCCACTGCACTCCTGCTGCTGCGTTTGGCTGATTTAAAACTGAGTTTGCCATGAACTTTACCTTAGCCTTTGTTATCGATCGAACTTAATGAAATAGCGAGCTTTTACTTTTGCTGAGCTTAGCGGAGCTTAACACTCTTTTTCTGTGACAAACCGTCATATATACTACCTTAGCGACATCGCAATCCAATTAGTTTGTCTTTAGATATTTTTCAACTTTCCTCTTTACATTACAAAGTATTGCAGCTATTTTTATAAATTTCAACAAACTTTAATTATTTTACCGAACCCTTTGCTGTTACAGCCTCCCTCCCTGTCCCCCTCGCGGAGAAAAATAAAGATATGATTAAGAAAAGCTTTTTTTCAAATGTTTATGATATATAGCCAACTTTAACGTAAAAATTTTTAACTAAATACAGGACTGAAGAGTTACCCCCTAAGTGTTTTTCAAGGTAGTTCTCAGGTTTACTCACGTCAGAGTGTATAATTCAGTTCCAACACTCAGCGTTTTATCTAATCCACCAGTTATCATTTCTTGCCTGCATAACTACATTTGGAATGGAGGAAGTGGCGCTCTTGCAGGGTAGGGTTCACTAATCTTTGAAGCGGTAACTTATACAAATTCCTGCACTTTTCTGGTGGAACCACCTTGAAAGCATTCAGACTAAAGAGTGCGATCGCCCGGATTTGACTATGCCAATGTTACTGAATTATATCAGATCCGGGCGATCGCATATAATAAGGGAATAGTGACTACTGGATTTTAGGCTTGCAGGATGCCTCAGCTCCGAAAGCATCAATTGATAGATCCAATCACTCTATCTGACGCACCCTACATCAATTCGGGATCGCCAAGTTAAAATCACTTTTTCTCCTTGGTCAATGTTTTTGACTCCCTCCTAATAACTAATGACTAATGACTTCGTTATTTCAAAAATCTAAAAAGGTAAAATTATGTCCCAAAAAAACGAAACCGCTGTTCTGGTATTATCGCTCCTAATTACGATCGGGCTAGTACAGCTCGGCGTAAGTAGACAGACTATATTTGTGGTAGAATAACATAGTTAGTTTAGACCAGTTTCGGTAG
>NZ_JAUBTF010000046.1:0-61973 GCF_036702355.1 Microcoleus sp. D3_18_C4 | reverse complement strand
TTTTTAAACTACGACTCATAAACGCACCATAAAAGCTATCTCTCTATTATATGCAACTTCACATAAAATTGGTATTAAGCAGTCGATGTTAAGTCATTTTAGAGAAGTTTGAAATTGAGACGGTGTTGCTTGTGGGCGATTGCAACGAAACAGGAAGCAGTCGATGCGATCGCGGAATTTCCAGCAATGGTTTCAGCAATTAATAACGTCCAGTGAAACCTCAGCGGTTGCTATAATTCCAAATATTCAAATCAAGATTAAGCGTGTCACCAGCAAACTCTCAACAACAAACGCCTCTATTAGATGCCTTGCGCGATCGCACAAATCAGCCGCACGCCCCATTCTACGCCCCCGGACACAAAGGCGGACAAGGAATCTCTCAACCCCTAATTGACTTATTCGGTACAACAGTATTTCGATCCGATTTGCCTGAATTGCCGGAATTAGATAATCTCTTTAACCCAGAAGGTGCAATTGCCGAAGCTCAAGACTTAGCCGCCACAGCATTTGGAGCCCAATCAACTCGGTTTTTGGCTAACGGTTCGACTTGCGGAATAATCGCCGCCATCTTAGCGACTTGCGGCCCTGGAGATAAAATTATCCTACCTCGAAATATCCACTCATCGGCGATTTCAGGTTTAATTTTATCCGGTGCAATTCCAATTTTTGTCAATCCAGAGTACAACCCGGATTGGGATATTGCCAACAGCATCACCCCAGAAGCCACAGCCTCCGCATTAGAACAACATCCCGACGCCAAAGCAGTAATGATAGTTTATCCAACCTATCACGGCGTCTGCGGGGATTTGCGGGCGATCGCCCAAATTACCCATCCATACAACATACCGTTATTAGTAGACGAAGCCCACGGCGCGCACTTTAACTTTCATCCAAACTTGCCAGAATCAGCACTATCAGCCGGCGCCGATTTAACAGTACAATCCATCCACAAAACCCTCGGTGCAATGACACAAGCATCGATGCTGCACGTCAAGGGCGATCGCATAGATATCCAAAAATTAAATAGAGCATTGCAGCTAGTACAATCTACCAGTCCCAGCTACTTATTATTAGCATCCCTAGACGCAGCCCGCCAACAAATCGCACTCCACGGTAAAGAATTAATGGATCAAACTTTACACCTAGCAGAAAAAGCGCGATCGCGCATTAGTCAAATTCCCGGCTTATCAGTTTTAGAACCGTTAAATACACCGGGTTTTGCAGCATTAGACCGCACCAGGCTAACAGTAAAAGTATCCGATTTAGGAATCACAGGATTTGCCGCCGATGAAATTCTGCACTTTCAACTCGGTGTGACGGCAGAATTACCAATGCCGCAACATCTAACATTTATTATCAGCTTGGGAAATACACAATCAGATATTGACAATCTAGTTAAAGCTTGTACTCTTTTAGAAGCCAAATCTGACACGATAGTCAATAAGCCTTTTATGGGCGGGCAAGATGCCCAACCCCTACTCCCCACAAGAAACTTGATGTGTTGTGGAACGGGCATCTTGCCCGTTCTTGAGAATCATGCAATATCTCAGTTAAAAGGAAGAAGTCAGAAAGAAGACAAGATTCTCTCCTTCCCCCGATTTTCCCCTCCCCCACTCTCCCCCCGTGAGGCTTTCTTTTTCCCAGCGGAAACAGTACCCGCAGACAAAGCAGTTGATCGACTCAGCGCCGAACTCATCTGTCCCTACCCCCCAGGAATACCAGTCCTGATGCCCGGTGAAATCATTACCCCAGCAGCCGTTGACTACCTGCAACAAATCCTTGCCGCCGGCGGAAAAATCACAGGTTGTAGCGATAGAAACCTCCAAACTCTCAAGGTTGTGCGACAGTAAATATTAAGGCTTGGGGGAAATTGGGAGAATTTCTACTTCTTCCACGAGTTCCAACTGCCGTCTTGCTTCAATCAAAAATCAAAAATCAAAAATATAACTATGCTTTGGCCCTACGTCACTCCAGGCATCCCGGATGACTTATTTGAACGTTTACCGGGAATTCCCATGAGTAAGCGAGAAGTCCGACTGCTGTTAATCTCCCACCTGCGGCTGCAAGCAGATTCAGTCGTGTGGGACATCGGTGCAGGTACTGGTACGATCGCCGTAGAAACAGGTTTGCTGTGTCCCAAAGGTCGGATTATTGCCGTCGAAAGGGACGAAGAAGTAGCAAGCTTGATTCGCAGAAATTGCGATCGATTCGAGCTCGACAACGTAGAAGTCATAGAAGGCAGTGCCCCGGAATGCCTGGAAAACCTGCCCCAACCCCCCCACCGAGTCTGCATCGAAGGAGGTCGCCCCATTAAAGCGATTCTCCAAGAAGTGTGGCGCTACTTGCCACCCCACGGTAGAGTTGTCGCCACAGCATCCAATTTAGAAAATCTTTACGCCCTTTCCGAAGGGTTCGCCGAGTTACAAGTCCGCAACATCGAAGTAGTCCAGTCCGCCGTCAACCGCTTGGAGACTCGCGGCCTCAGCCAAACCTTTGCCGCCGTCAATCCCATATTTATTCTCAGCGGCGAAAAGCTGGATTAGAAGTTAGTTGACAGTTGACAGTTGACAGTTGACAGTTGACAGTTGACAGTTAACTTTAACCTGGTTCCTCGGCAGATCCTGGGAATACATACCCAATGCCCCATGCCCTATGCCCTATGCCCATTCCTAAATGTAATTCTTAATCTTTTTTAAGTTCACTTAACCTTCATACTTAGAATAAGGGCGACCATAGCTGGATTGACCCCCTGATTTGAGATTTTGGATCATCGCCAGTTGGGTATTCGGCTTGGCTGGGCAAGGGAGGAAACCGTACCCTAACAATCCTTACATCCTTGCGTCGAATGACACCGCCCAAAAACGGGTACAAGCCGCCGACAATCGTCGTGAACCACCCAAAATTTTAGACCAAGGTTCAATCTCCCAGATTCATCTGTGGAGTAGATCTAAAATCTAAAATCTAAAATCTAAAATCGAATGATCCACCGCCGTCTGCAAGAGAAATTCATTTTATGCCTTGGTCTCGTATCCTGAGTGGAATAGTTGCGATCGCCCTTGCTTTGGGAATGATTATTATGGGCGGATGGTACTTCACCGTCGGCTTCGGGATCATCGTCTACCTAGGTCAATTGGAATATTTTCAATTAGCCAGGGCTAAAGGCATTGCACCCGCTGCCAAAACTACCTTAGCCGTCAGTCAAGGCCTGCTAATTACTGCAGCCCTAGCACCGGAACTCGTAGATGCCATGTTCCCCTTAGCGGGAACCTTAATCTGTTTCTACCTGTTATTCCAACCTAAATTATCGACGATCGCCGATATTGCCTCCTCAGTTTTAGGATTGTTCTACGGCGGTTATTTGCCCAGCTATTGGGTACGGCTGCGAGTCGGCCTCGACCCAGCCAATCTTGCTACAACCCAACTTTCGCAAGCAGTAGCAAGCAATTTGCCGGTTAACATTTACCCGTCCCCGTCTTGGACAAGTTCCAGCCACATATCTTTAGGATTGACTTCGCTGCTGCTGGCTTTCTTCTGCATCTGGGCCGCTGACATTGGGGCTTATTTTGTCGGCAAATTCTTCGGGCGCACTAGCCTATCCCACATCAGCCCCAAAAAAACCGTTGAAGGTGCCGTATTTGGAGTTTGCGGCAGCATCGCCGTGGCAGCCGCTGGGTCTTGGTATTTACACTGGCCGGGGTGGCCGTATACTGGGGCTGCTTTTGGTCTGTTAATTGGGGTTGCTAGCCTGTTGGGAGATTTAACTGAGTCGATGATGAAGCGAGACGCCGGCGTTAAGGATTCGGGACAGTTGATCCCCGGTCACGGTGGCATTCTCGATCGCACCGACAGTTATGTTTTTACCGCGCCCTTAGTCTACTATTTTGTGACTTTATTTTTGCCCGCGATCGACTCTTTTTTAATTAATTGGTAATTGGGAATTGGGAATTGGGGATTGGGAATTGGGCATGGGGAATTGGGCATGGGGTATGTATTCCCAGCCTCTACCGAGGAACCAGGTTAAAGTCAACTGTCAACTGTCAACTGTTAACTGTTAACGAACTAAGGCAAAACTCTAATTCCTCCCCGACAAACAATCTCCCCCTGACTCAAAATCAATTCTTCAATCTCAACTTCCGGCCCAAAATCAATTTTAAAACCATTGAAATCACTGCTCTTTAATTCTCCATCCATTTCGATTTCTGGTGATTCAAACATCAATTCGCGACCGCTGGCTATCCGCAAACCCGTCCGCAATACCAAAGGAATTTGCCTACCGCCAGCGCGCAAAATTGCAGCCGAAAGCGTCAACAAACCCGCCTCAATTGCAATCTGCGAATTTTGCAACTTCAGCGACTGTTCCCTATCTGTCAGTGGCAGCATTGGCAGCAAAAATTCGCTTAAAGTATCAGCCAGCAAAGGCGCTTTCAGCGACGCATTCAAATCCGCTTGGCTAAGCCTCAAAACGCCTGCCACGGGAACGGATTCCAGAAGGCGCAGGGGTTGGCCTTTGAGAGCTTGACCGAGGTTGATGCGAATGCCGCAGCCCTCTATGGCAACTTCAGTTAAGTGTAGTCCTTTATACACAGCACCGCGAGCGGCAGCCGTGACTTTGGGGATCGCACCGCTGAAAATTTGTCGATCGCTCCCCTCAATTTTCACCTTCAACTCGTCCACCTGCTGAACTTGTGATCGCAGCCACAACTGCACCGCCGGAGACAGCACCGCGCTCGCGATTCGGCTGCCTTGACTCGGCGAAGGTCTCCCCGGTTCCTCGCCGAGATTCACAGTCCCACCACAGCCACTAGCGGTATCTCTATTGTCAAATTGAAGAGAGTTTCGATCGACAGTCATAAACAATTTCAGAATATAAACCTTAATATTCAAGCACATAAATTTAACTAGAACTTGCACATCCCGCCTCGAAAACCCGGTTTCTGCACAAATATACGGCTATCAACCTCTGATTTTCGTGAGAAACCGGGTTGATGAACACAAGTCCGATTAACTCCAAAATCAAGCATCAATCTGGCATCAGCAAGGCCAGAAGCAGAAAAATTCTCACCTTTGTCCCCTTGGGATATTGGGGTAGTTCACGAGTTGTGCGATCCCGATGAAAAATTCGCGATCGAGCGTATAAATTTAACCAGGAGTACGGGATTTATGGTAGTGTTGGTTTATGGTCGGGTCAGACCCACACCTTTCAAACCAGCCGCAAACCAACGGTGCAAACCTGTGCCTGCAGCGAGTCTTTTCGTCGTAGTTTTTGCACAGCATTCAGGGTAATGCCATCAGGACAATCTGCACCGGGCACAAGGACAATCTGCACTCTTGCCGGGCGTCCTGTAATAATTGGTCAGCATTATAATTTATTCCCAACCAGGAATTGAGCATTGCTAGTACGGTTAATCAATTAACCGTGTCGTGTTTCCTCCCCACCGTTCGCTCGTTGGGGATTTCCACACTCCCGTCATGTCTGATGAAAGGCTGCAAAAAATCCTCGCCCAGTGGGGCATTGCCTCTCGCCGTCTTGCAGAACAGATGATTGTAGCTGGACGAGTCCGAGTTAATGGCAATATTGTTCGCTTAGGAGAAAAAGCGAATCCCGATCGCGATCTCATCCAAGTCGATGGAGTCCCGGTGAAACCAACGGATCGACCCGCAAAGGTCTATCTGTTGCTCAACAAACCGGCAGGCGTAGTTTCTACTTGCAGCGATCCAAGGGCCCGATCGAAAGTTCTCGACTTGCTGCCACCCCAACTGCGCTCCGGTCAAGGCATCCACCCCGTAGGACGCTTAGATGCGGATTCCACCGGCGCCCTCTTGCTCACCAATGATGGTAAGCTGACATTTTGTTTGACCCATCCGCGTCACTCGATCGCCAAAACTTATCAGGTTTGGGTGAGCGGCGATCCCCCGGAACCCATACTACAAACGTGGCGTCAGGGCATCATCTTGTCCGGCAGAAAAACTTTGCCCGCGAAAGTTAAAGTTCTCGATCGCGCGCGAGACCAAACTCTGTTAGAAGTCATTCTATCAGAAGGCAGGAACCGACAGATTCGGCGAACGGCCGAACAGTTGGGATATCCCGTGGTGCGCCTGCACCGCACAGCCATCGGCCCGATTCAATTGCAGCGGCCCGGTTCGCCAATATTGCCACCCGGCTGCTGCCGACCCCTAGAAGATGCGGAAATTATTTATTTATGGAATCTAGTCAACCTAACATCAATAAGCGTGCCAGTAAATTCCCAGGAGCACAGCATATGACAAAGAATTTATTGTTTTTATTCTTCAAAACCACTAAGCAGAAACTGCACTCCCAAGAGCCAGAAACAGCTCAGAAGAAGCTAGCGGAAATAGGAACTCAACTCCGCCAGTACCGCGAACAGCAGTCGATTTGTTTGGACAAAGTAGCCGTGGTAACAATGATTCGGCGGAATCTACTGCAAGCCATCGAGGACGGTCAACTAGACCAACTTCCCGAACCCGTCTACACTCAGGGTTTGATCAAGCGCTACGCTGAAGCAATGGGTTTGGACGGAACTCAGTTTGCCGACTTTTTCCCGATCGAACCGCCACCCCGATCGAGAACCAAGCTATCCTGGCAAGATGGGCCTCAGTTGCGGCCGATGCACCTCTACCTCTTTTACACATTTCTAATTATCTGTTCGGTCAATGTCTTATCTCAGTTGATGAGCGGTTCTGTTACCGCAAAAAACGGTGCCGGAACCGAAGAACTAGCACTTGGGCAGCAAGAAAAAGCTCGTTTAGCTGCTGAGGCATCAAGACCCTCACAAAATCAGAAACCGGATAGTTACGAGGCTGTCGAAGCAGTAAGAACCGGTCAAAATTTAAATAAATCTGGCAATAAACCAGTAATGGTTAGCGTCACTTTTAAAGCAGAATCGTGGATGCAGGTTGAAGTCGATGGTAAAACAGAGTTTGAGGGAACTTTGCCGACCGGGACTGTTCGCACCTGGGAGGCTCAAAAGCAATTAGTAGTGGTAGCAGGTAACGCCGGCGGGGTAATGGTTGCTCTTAATAACGGACAGGCCGAACCACTCGGAGATCCTGGAGTCGCCAAAGAAGTTGTTTTTAAAGCAAACGAACTCAAGCCTTCAGCACCGCCCAAGAATGAAGGTTGAGTGTTAATTGGTAATTGTTAATGGGTAATAGGTAATAGCGGGCAGTCCACAGAGTTTAATTAGAATGTCCGTCTTGATGCACTAATTACCAATTACCAATTACCAATTCTATCAAACCCGGTTGCATCGGAATAGTCAAATCCAGTCAACAGTCAACCACGGATGGTGCAACCGGAATTGATCTAATTCATCTGCGTTAATCTGTGTTTATCTGCCTGTCTCTGCGGTTTAAAAAAGAGAATTTCTTCACCGCAGATGACAAGGGATTGACGCTGATTCACGCAGATAAAGAGTAGAGAGATAGGAAGAATTCCGATGCTAACAGATTTGATATTACCCATTAACAATTACCAATTACCCACTGCCCACTACCCCTTACCGACGATCAATGTTTATTAGGAGCGCGCCCGCAGATGTAAGTCATAGTTTTTAGCCGATCCCTCACATCCCAATTCAAAGCTTCGGGTCGATACCGCCAGCCCCAATTTCCCTCTGGTTTCCCCGGAAAATTCATCCGCGCGTCAGTATCTAAACCCAACAAATCTTGAAACGGCACAATTGCCAAATTAGCAATAGAAATCCAGCCCATGCGGATTAAAGACCAGTGAATGCCTTGGGGATCGATGCAGCCCAAATAACGCAAAACCTCATCTCTTTCGTAGTGTTGCAGTTGATTGAACCAGCCGACAGTCGTGTCGTTGTCGTGGGTACCGGTGTAAACTACGCAGTTGCGATCGTAGTTGAAAGGCAAAAAAGGATCGCCAGGGCCCGCGCCAAAAGCAAACTGCAAAATCTTCATTCCTGGAAACTCGTATCGATCGCGCAAAGCTTCCACTTCTGGAGTAATTACCCCTAAATCTTCAGCGATAATCGGCAAGTTGCCAAACTTCTCGTTAATTAGATCCAACAAAGCTGTTCCCGGCGCTTTAATCCACTCTCCCTCGATCGCAGTTTCTTGTCCGCGCTTCACCGCCCAGTAAGCGTCAAATCCTCGAAAGTGGTCGATCCGAGTCACGTCTACATAAGAGAAAATCGCTTCAAAACGCTGCACCCACCAGTCGAAATTAGTTGCTTGCAACTTCTCCCAATTGTATACGGGGTTGCCCCACAATTGACCTGTATTGCTGAAGTAATCTGGGGGAACTCCTGCCATTAAAGCTGGTTCTCCGCTGGCTTCATCCAAGCAAAATATTTCTGGATGAGACCATACATCGGCGCTATCGTGAGCTACATAAATCGGAATATCGCCAATAATTTTAATGTCCCGCATATTAGCATAGCGTTTCAACTCCGTCCACTGGCGAAAAAACTCAAACTGAACGTATTGGTAGTAATAAATTTCAGCATTTAGCTGCTGACGCCACTTCTCTACTGACTCTGGTTTTCGACGGGCAATTTCTGGTTCCCAATTGTTCCAGCTAACACCGCCAAAGTGATCTTTTAGTGCCATAAATAAGGCGTAATCTTCCAGCCAATTCTCTTTGCTTTGGCAAAAACCTGAGAATTCTTTTTGCTGGATCGGGGATGCTTTGGCTTTGAAGTTTTCGCAAGCTTTTTTGAGCAAAGGCACTTTCAGCGTGATCGCTCGATCGAAGTCTACATAATCCAGCGGAAATTCGGGCAAATTAGCGAAGTCTTCATCTCCGAGCAATTGCTGGTCCCGCAGCAGTTCTGGGTTGATCAGCAGCGGGTTTCCCGCCATTGCTGAATAGCACGAATAAGGAGAATTGCCGTATCCTGTCGGCCCCAGCGGCAATACCTGCCAGTATTGCTGGTCGCTCTCTACTAAAAAGTCAATAAAGCGATATGCTTCTATTCCCATGTCTCCAATGCCAAATCGACTGGGAAAGGACGTGGGGTGGAGTAAAAGGCCACTCGATCGGGGAAAAAGCATAATCTATCTAAAGATATAGGAATTTAACATTGACAATTTGACCTATCTTCCCTACTCATTAAACTTCGTAGTCTTGAGGGAGATTCTCAGGGCAAATTCTTTTGTGATTGTCTCATATTTTCTGCGATAACGTGCTTACCAAATATTTTTATAACACTCTACTCACAAGTCCTGAGTAAAAAGGAAAACATCACAATCTGAAGTTATGCGATCGCCCTGCTTTCACAGCTAGGTTTTTTTACCCAGACTCGTTTGCTGCAACAAAGTATTTTGCTTGAGCGTACCCGGTTTCTGCTTAATCTTTAAATATACTTTTCTTTTGTTTTCGCCCCCTCTCTCTGCAGTCGTAAATTGCCCGCCAACAATCAGCCATCACTTAAGCAGAGCCAATGCACAAATTAGCCGGCTGTTTTGTATCTCAAAAAACAGCCGGCTGCGAAATTACTGGTGATAATGCTTAGTTCACGCTTGCTTGTTCAACAATTTCTGCACTTGTTTGAGAGCTATAGCGCCGACGTTGTAAGCAGCCCAGCCGCCCGCCAACAATACGGGCATCAATACTATTAGTATGCGGAAGTCAAAATCCATGAGTTCTCCTCCTAAAGTTTTTTAACAAATTCTCATAATCTATTTGTATCTCATTTTGTCGCCATTCTCCTGACTCTTTAACCAAATATTCGGGATACACAGGAGGACATCGCTCCGCAAGAATTGAGAGCGAAAGCGAAACTCCTAGGCGGGCGATCGGTCTTCGCTGTACCAATTATCCCACAATCTGTTTGGCAATCCCTTCCACCACCTTAGTTAGAGGGTCGTTAGGGAAGTGCAGCGCAAACACCCCCTTGCTGGCGAGCAGCATCATCTTGTCGCTGTGGGGCAGTACCCCTGCCACTGGGATTTTGTAAATACTCTCTACTTGCTGCTTCAAATCCTCGAAATCCAGCGATTCTGGGGCTTTATTAATCGTCATCAAAATCTTGGGAACTTCTAATTTGCGGGCCACATCTACTGTGACAGCCGTTCCCTGAAAATCTTGCTGATCCGGACGCAGAATCAGCAGCAGGATGTCGGAAATGGTGATGCTGAGGAGGGTTTCTTCGTTGAGTCCCGGGTGCGTGTCTATAAATAGGTAGTCTAAGTTCAAAACCTCGATCAGTTCTTGAAAGCCGTCGGTAAGCAGTCCCACATCGTAGCCTTCCCGCAAAACTCGCGCTATCTCCCCTGCTTTAATGCTCGAAGGAATCAGGTAGAGGCTGCCGTTAGTGGCTAATTTTGGCAGTAGCGAACTCACATTGTAGGCCGTATCCGCGATCGGACACCGGCCCCACAGGTAATCGTTCAGGCAGCGATCCATGTTGCTCTCGCTGAAACCGAACAGCACGTGAATCCCCGGTGATTGAATGTCTGTGTCCACAATGGCGACCCGATTTCCGCTGCGAGCGATAATAGATGCCAGGTTTGCTGTCGTGTTCGATTTGCCAGTTCCGCCCCGGTAAGAGTGGACAGAGATGATTTTGGACATGATCTGCGTATTAGGGTAAGAAACGGGGAGAACCCATTATGATGCAATTCTCGATGATGCAGTCGAGTTGTCTGTCATTCTTCCTTGCCCCCCAAATCCTCCTTATCTGTTAAACTATCAATTTTTTCATCTTTTATCATCTTTTGGGCGCCCCTGCGCTGCCGCATCTGTTTGGCTTTGGTTTGCAAATCGCTGAACTCGTCATCATGTTTAGTTTCGGCTGAACTAGCACCACAACGGGTATCGTTCGGGACATCCGTTGGAGAACCGCTTTCCGATTCAGTCACGGCGGCGCGCTGCTTCTGCTGTTTGGCTTTTTCCTGCAACTGAGCTAGGTATTCGTCTGTTTGACTTTCGACCTTGGGAAGCTCTGGGGTAATGGCAATTATTTCTTGGGGTTCGGAAGGTGCTTTTTCAGAGGTTTCTTGTTTGCTAATCCTCAGTTTATCTTTCTTTTGCTGCAATTCTTTAAAGAAATCAGATTCTGTGATTTCTGCGACTTGCTGTTCTTTTTTGGCTTGGTCTATTTCGATTTTGAAGACTTGTTTAACTCGATCGCTAATTGCTTTCCCGTATCCGGCTTTATTAAATCTTTCTGCTGATACAATGCTACCGCCAGTTAAGATTAATGCTAAGGCTGGCGCTGCTACAGGTACCCACCCTCCTAAGAGAAAAATCCCAAAACTAATCGCGCAGCACCCGGACAGCAGTGCTGCGAATGTCACTGTCAACTTCGCTGGGTGAGCCATCCGCGATGCCAACGTTCCTCCGACAATTGACCATGCCGAAATCCACAGGATTTCTGCCCATTCCGGCCAAAACCACAACATCGGTCTGTTGTCTAAAACGGCACTCAAAATTTGGCTGACTACTTGTGCGTGTGCCACGATACCAGGCATGAATTGGTTGCTTTGCTGTCGCCCACTGTAAGGAGTATAAAAGAAATCTTTAACGGTTTCTGTGGTGTAACCGATGAGCACTATTTTATCTTTAACTAAATTCGGGTCAACTTTCCCTTCTAAAACATCGGTGATTCTGACTTGGTTTGCGACTTGCTGCTTGGAACGATAGTTAATTAATATTTGATATCCCCTGACATCGGCATTTTTGTATCCTCCGTCATTGCTTGCTAGTTGTTTTAATTGGGTTTTTCCCAGCCATAAAGATTGATCGGGGGCGAGTTTGGGAGAGATTTTTTGCCCTTGCAGGTAGCGGAGTGCTAGCTGGAGGTTGAAGGAATATAAAACTTGAGAATCGTCATTGCAAAGATGTTTTTGGGCCGAGGAGTTGCCCTCAATGGTCGGCGGTTTCATAAATAATAAAGCCCTGCGGAGTATGCCACCCGGATCGACTCCGAAATCTGCAAATCCGACCCGGTTTTCTGGCAGCCCCGGCGCAGGTGGAGAACCTGGATTGTCGGGGTTCCCGTCGGTGACTAAACATACCCCGATAATGCGATCGCTTTTTTGTAAAATTTTAGTTAATTCCTGGCGCCCGTCTCCTAATGGTACGTCTCGCAGTACATCTAAACCGATCACTGCCGGCTGCATTTTGTCGAGTTTTTGTAAGATTTCAGCTATTTTGCGATCGGATATTGGCCACTCTTTCAGTTTCTGAATGTCTGCTTCGGTAATCCCCACAACTAGCAAACGCGAGTCTGGCTGTTCATCGGGACGCCACCTCACCATTTGGTCGTAAACGCTTAATTCTACTGGTTCGAGTATTCCTAGCTGTCTGGCCCCCATCAAGGATAATGTTACTGCCGCGCTGGCAAGTAATACAGACTTAGCCAATGCTAGTGATGGTTTATACATTTGACTCAATTGAGCCACTGTCGATCGAATGTTGTTAGATATTTTACTCATTATCCCAGCATAAAAGTTTGACTCGTTTCTGGAACAGCAGTTGTTTCACATTTTCCGCCTGCTGGAGGCTTCCTCCATCTTAGAACACTCGGAAACTGCGGCCACTTTGTTACAAAAATTTACAGTACATCGCAAGCAACTGTATCCAATTATACTTGTGGCATAGGCAACCTGATTTTTCCGACAGAGAATCCCCTTGCCGCTCGAATTAATAAATGTTATTGATGATATGTCAAGGTATAAATTGTGTATCTGCGCCCTCGACTAGCAGCTCAAAAATATTTGTCGCCATCAGCCAATGCCTGTGTTTGAAATTATAGTGAAAGGTACAACAAAATGAAACGTTTTCTACATCGGGCTACACTTGCGGTCGGCGTATCTGCGATCGCAGCTACCGTACCCAGTTCACTTACACCGATGCGCGCACAATCTCAGCCGCTTTTACTGAGTCAAAATGTTAATTTCAAGCCTCCCGACGTAACAGCCCCGGCCGGCCGACAGGGAGGGACACATCGTGGCAACAAGCTTTGTCCAGCGGGTTTATCTATTACTCCTTTAGTGCCTCCAACTAATATCGGTTTAACCCTAACAGATTCTCCCACAATTTTTGTCTATATTCCTAACACCTCGCCCGAAATAGAGTTTACTTTGCTCAACGAAAAGGAGGACAAAGTGGTCTACGAAAAAACCTTTAAACTAGACAAATCCGGGATTGTTGGAGTTAGTATTCCGGCTACCGTGGACAACAACAAATCCCTTGAAGTTGGTAAGCGATACGTATGGTCATTTTCGCTAGTTTGCGACCCCGAAGACCGAGCTGCAGATTTAGTTGTTAAAGGGTTCGTGCAGCGAATTGAACCGCAGGCAACTCTCAAGAGCGAGTTGGCAAATCCCGACCCGATGACTAGGCTCAACGTTTATGCTCAAAATGGGATTTGGTACGAAACTATCGCTACTTTAGCCCAAATGCGGCGTCAAACACCGGGGGATGTGAAGCTGACAGCTAAGTGGACGCAATTATTGCAGTCCCAAGGACTGGAATCTGTTGCAGCTCAACCACTGGTTGCGCCTCTTTAAATCTCGCTATTTCGGGAAATTTTATCGGTCTGTCGATGGTGATGTGAAAATCGACCCATTTACTCGATCGCGCCCGGAGCTAAAACTCCGGGTTAACATTAGAGATACGCTCTATAAATATTTCTACAAGTTGGTGGAAAAATGAAACGTTTTATAAATTTTACTGCACTGGCGATGACTGTATTGGCGATCGCCGTTACTCTCCCCAGTTTGCTGACACCGATGCAGGCTGTGCCTGCACCCATGCTGCTGAGTCAGAATGTTAATTTCACACCTCCCGATGTAACAGCCCCCGACAACAGGCAAGGGGGGACGCATCGAGGCTGTAAGTTACGGGATGGTTTATTCATTACTCCCTTAATACCTGAAAGCAATATTGGCTTAACGCTAACAGAGTCGCCAACATTTTTTGTATATGTTTCTCAACCGGCGGCTCAAGTAGAGTTTATTTTGCTAAACGCAGATGAATCCGAAGTAGTCTACGAAACTACTTTAAAAAATGACAAAGCCGGAATTGTTGGAGTTAGCCTTTCTGAGAAAGACAAGACAAAAAATATTGAGGTTGGTAAACGATATGTGTGGTCGTTTGCACTAGCCTGTGATCCTCTGGAGCGTTCGGGAGATTATATTGTTAAAGGATGGATGCAGCGAATTGAACCCCAGGCAAATCTCAAGAACGATTTGGCAAATCCCGATCCTATGGCTAAGGTGATTGCTTATGCTAAAAATGGGATTTGGTACGAGACTCTTGCGACTCTAGCCGAAATGCGACGCCGCGCACCCGATGATTCGCGGCTGACGGCCGAGTGGACGCAATTGTTGCAGTCCCAAGGACTAGAATCGATTGCCACTCAGCCGCTAGTTCAGTCTTTTGAATAACGACTCTTGACCAATCACTGCTGAGTGTTTGCATAGTCAATTCTTCAATGATTCAATCCAGTGACCGAAAGCAGCCAGGGTACAAGCCCCCGTCTTTATCCTGGCACAACCAAAAAATAGTATCCGATAACAAGTCCCCGGATTCATCAGTGATATCACTTTCTTCAATTCTCAAATTCTTCAATTCTTCAATCCAAAATCTAAAATCTAAAATCTAAAATCGATTGATGGCTAATAACTTTCCGACAATTCTAGCTCTTGATTTTGACGGTGTGATTTGTGACGGACTAATCGAATATTTCCAAACAGCTTGGCGTACCTACTGTCAAATATGGAAACCATTAGAAACAGTGCCAGATCCAGATTTAGCTTTGAGTTTTTACCGAGTGCGGCCCGCCATCGAAACCGGTTGGGAAATGCCGCTGCTAATCCGCGCACTGCTGACAGGAATTTCCCCAGAGGAAATTTTGCTAGAGTGGCCCAATATAGTACCGTATTTGTTGACCGAAAATAATTTGAAAGCGCAGTCGGTAGGCGCTATGTTAGACGGATTGCGCGATAATTGGATTGCTGAGGATTTAGCAGGGTGGCTGTCTTTGCACCGCTTTTATCCAGGGGTTGCGGATCGCTTGCACTCGTTGCAGGAGAGTTCGGTGAAAGTGGCGATCGTCACTACGAAGGAAGGCCGTTTTGTACGGGAACTTTTGCAGCTAGCAGGCGTACAAATGCCGCCGGAGTTGATTTTTGGTAAGGAATACAACAAGCCTAAACACCAAATTTTGCGGGAATTTTTGGCCGCGTCTGGCAAAGATTCGACTATTTGGTTTGTGGAAGACAGGTTAAAGACTTTGCTGTCGGTGAAGCAGCAGCCGGATTTATCTCAGGTCAGGTTGTTTTTGGCTGATTGGGGTTACAATACTTTGCCCGAACGGGAATCTGTGGCTCAAAATCCACCAGTTCAATTGCTTTCTCTGTCGCAGTTTGCCGGAGATTTTGCCGATTGGCTGCCACTCGACTGTTGATGTTAGATTTTTTGACAGGTGTGATTTTTTTTCGATTTTCAGAGTCAAAAAAATCACAAAATTTTACATCTTTTTTGTTGACTTTGGCGGCGTAGACATGGTATTTTAATATAATGGGATGGTTGCAAAAATAATATTTTTGCAACCATCCCATTATAAGATAAATATAACAGAAATCCCTCATAAAAGCAAGGATCTCGACAAAAAAAATGTTTTTTTTATAGACTCTTGCAGGTACTCTTGACCTCAAAAACCGGGTTTTCTACTATTTCTGCGGGATGGTACGAAGTATTTTAGTTGCTCAAACCGCGTGTATAACAAAAAACCAAGCTTCGGAACCAAAAAATTGAAAAGTATTTTGATAATTTATCAGCTTGAAAGCTTTCTAATATTGAGACTTAAAACCCATGCTCGATTTAACTAAAGCAGCCAAGGCAATGCAGGGAATGAGCCAACATTTGAATGTGGAAGCTCACGCCGCTCGCCAACGTTTGGAAGTGGCTCAGAATTTGCTGGTAAAGGCTGCAGCGGAACAGGAAAAATTGGTGGAATTGCAAGAGAATTGGCGCGATCGCACTTTATTCAATGCTGCCACGCCGATCGAGCCCTTGGACGATCGTACCTACATCACCGCACCCCCCGCAGCCCACACAGTCTTTGCGACAGACGGATCGCAAATTTCCCCCAACCATCACGAAATAGCCTACTGCTACCTGCTAAACGTCGGCACAGTCATGCTGCACTACGGACAAAGCCGCCACCCAGTTTTAGACAGCGTGCCGGAGGTTTTCTACAAACCCGAAGACTTGTACGGTTCGCGACAGTGGGGAATTAGAACCGAAGAATGGATGGGATATCGGCGCGCAGTTTCCGAAGCAATTGCCTTAGCAGAAATGGGCTGCAATTGGGCAAAAGTTAACGACAATAAATTGCCCGCGCCAGCTTTAGCCATGGTAGACGGTTCCCTGATTTATTGGTTTTTGGAACAGTTACCCAGCGAAGCGCGCGATCAAATTTTGCTACCAATTTTAGAAGCTTGGGACAAGTTGCGTTTAGCAGGAATTCCGCTCTTAGGATACTTAAGCGCTTCTCGCAGCAGCGAAAGCTTATCTTTTTTGCGGTTTGAAGCTTGCACCCACGAAGTACCAGACTGCATGACAAATTGCCCGAACGTCGGATTTGCTGCCACAATTTCTTTCGCCGAAAAAGCACCTTGTCAAGAATTTGAACCCTTGCGGGATGCCATCTTATGGGCAACAATCCTGTCACCGGGACAAAGAAGCCCTTTGTGGAAATCTCACGCTCGCATTTTAGATTTGTACGGCCTTAATTCAGTTTATTTCTGTTACGTTCACGTTGGCACAGAAATTGCTAGAATAGAAGTGCCGGAATGGGTAGCACAAGATACAGACCAGCTAGATTTAGCATTAGGAATGATGCTGGCTCAAGTACACAAAGGCGGCGGCTATCCGGTGACGCTAGCAGAAGCTCACAATCAAGCGGTAGTCACGGGGGGCGATCGAACTCGCTTTTTCGCTTTGTTAGAGCAGCAAATGATTAAAGCCGGCTTAAAGAATGTCGGAATTTCTTATAAGGAAACACGGAAGCGCGGCAGTATTGCTTAAAGTAAGAAGTACAGTCCTGGACGCAGAAAGCTGTTTTTTTACGGAAATACTGCAATTGAGCCTTGAAAACCGATAAAAAACCCGGTTTCTTTGGTATTGATACGTAATTTATGTAGAGTTAAAATCAAGTTAAAAATGTTATATGCCAATAGAACTAATTATCTTAATTGCTTCGTTACTTGTATCTTGGCTAGTCTTTAATTGGGCTTTTAAAGTGTTGAAAGCCAGCATCGGGACAGCGATTGGTTTAGCAGCAATTGTGCTGACGATGCAGTTATTATTTGGCATCGGCCCCAATCAGCTTTTCCAACATATAATTCACTTGCCGGAAACCCTGGGGAAAATGATTTCGGGCAAGTGAGCCGATTTAAGATTTGAGATTTGAGATTCTTTTAGATACCCGACTTCTTCCAGAAGCCGGGTATCAGGGGATTCCGAGAATTTTCCCTCTTCCTTCTTCCCTCTTCCCTCTTCCTTCTTCCTTCTTCCTTCTTCCTTCTTCCTTCTTCCTTCAGATATTAACTTCCCAGCATTTGCAACTTGTACAAACTGGCATACAACCCTTCTAGCTGCAACAACTCTTCGTGGCTGCCCGACTCTACTAACTGCCCGCGTTTGAGCACTAAAATACGATCGACATTTCGGATAGTCGAGAGCCTGTGGGCAATAATAATCGCCGTTCTGTCCGCCATCAAACGCTCTAGAGCTTCTTGAATTAAAGCTTCCGTCCCCACATCCAAACTAGCAGTTGCCTCGTCTAGAACTAAGATACTGGGATTGCGAATAGCGGCGCGAGCAAAGGCTAATAATTGCTTTTGTCCCCCCGAAAGATTCGTTCCCCGTTCCCGCAATTGCGTATCATAACCTTGAGGCAACTGTTCGATTAAACGGGCAACATTTGTCTTTTCTGCTGCTGCTTGAATTTCCTCAATTGAGTAACTTTCTCCCAGGCTGATATTGCTCTTCACGTCACCAGCAAATAGAAAGCCATCTTGGATAATCACGCCTATATGCCTGCGTAACTCTGCTTGAGGCAAATCCCGAATATCCACATGATTAACCAGAATCCGTCCTCGGCTAGGTTCGTAAAGGCGGCACAGAAGACGGATAATCGAACTTTTGCCCGCACCGGTGGGGCCAACTAATGCTACTTTTTCGCCGGATTTGATGGTGAAATTGAGGTTTTGCAGGACATATTCGTCTTCTTTGTAAGCAAACCACACGTTGTCAAATTGGATTTCTCCCGATTCTGAATTCTGCGATTTGGCATTTTCTCCCCCCCTTAGCAAGGTGGGGTTGGCGGGGGGTGATTGGGGATTGTTAGGCACTAAACGATATTCTGAACTTGCTGGATTTTGATGATTATCTGGCAATTCTCGATCGAACGGAGACAAGTTGTAAGCCGTTGCCTCTGGATGTCCAGTTATCAACAATGGTGAATAACCTGCCCTTCTTCCCTCTTCCCTCTTCCCTCTTCCCTCTTCCCTCTTCCCTCTTCCTTCTTCCCTCTTCCCGCTAGTGGGATCTTTAATTTCGATCGGTTCGTTGAGAATATCGCTAATCCGTTCGACGGCGGTAAATCCTGCTTGAATAGCGGTGAATTTTTCGGCAAATTGCCGCAGCGGGTCGAACAGACGCTGAGCAAATAAAATGAATGCAGACAGAGTACCGAAGTTAAGATTACCTGCTAAAACCCTTTGACCCCCCATCCACAAAACGGCTGCAATCGCTACTAAAGCAATCCATTCTAATGTTGCAGATACCGCTGAGTCGTAAAATATAGTTTTGTCAACTGCTTTAATGTAGCGTTTATTGGTGACGCGAAACAATTGTGAATTGAAGCTTTCGCGGCGGAATAGCTGCACTACGCCAATACCAGTCAGGTTTTCTTGCAGTTGGGCGTTGAGTTCGGAAAGTTCTTCTCTGGTATTGTAATTTGCTATGCGATATTGGTACTGGAAATAAACTATGACTGCGGTAATTGGTATCATCATCAGCACCAACATTAAAGCTAGTTGCCACTGCATGGTAAACATGAAAATGGCAATTACTAAAATTGAAAATAAATCGCTGACAATGCCGATCGCCCCTGAAGAGAAAACCTCTCCCAAAGCTTCTACATCGCTGGTGAGGCGAGTCATCAATTTACCGACAGGAGTGCGATCGAAAAATCTCACTGCTAGCGATGTGACGTGGGCGAACAAATCATTTCTAATATCTGTAGTAATTATTTGCCCTACTTTCGTGACTAAATACCCTTGAAGTGATTGCAGTGCTAATCTAAGTGTTATAGTTAGCATGAGCAAAACTGCCAAAATATTCAATGCAGCAGATAGAGGCACTCCCCGCAAGAATTCGTAGGTAGGTTCCGAGCGAATTACCGAAATTGCCTGTCCGATGAGAATCGGTTGAATTGCTCCTGAGACTGCTAGCGGTACTAATAGTGCGATCGAAATAATCAGCAAGCGTTTGCTGCGGGTTGCGTAAGATGCCAACCTCATGAATAACCGCCAGTCTGTTTCCTGGCCGGATTTGTTTTTGGTGTCTGCTACTGGTGAGGAAATTGTCATTGATGGCAAAAACTTTACAATATATCTAATTAATAATTGTAACAAATAGAATCAATATTTGACACTAATATCAGTAACAGGCAAGATGCCTGTTTCACAAAGAGTGTTTTCTTGTAACAGTAGGTTGGGTTGAGGAACGAAACCCAACTAAAATGTTTGTAGCCCGCCAAAGTGGTACTATAATCTAATCTTAAAGGTTATACTGTCATCATGCAAGAGATAGAGACAGCCCGATTGTATCTGAGACTATTTACGCCAGACGACTTAGACGATCTGTACCGCATCTACAGCGATCGGGAAATAATGAAATACCTCACAGGAGTTAGAAGTAGAGAAGCAACAGAAATAGCCATTCATACCATGCTCAAACGTTGGGAAGAAAACAACTTTGGAATGTGGGCTGTAGTACATAAAATAGACCGTAAAATGATTGGTCGCTGCGGACTGGGTTTGCTGGATCAGACACCGGAAGTTGAGCTTGGCTATGTACTCAACAAACTTTATTGGAATCAAGGATTGGCGACTGAAGCATCTTTTGCTAGTCTCAACTATGGATTTAAAATATTAAAATTGGAGAGAATAGTTGCGATCGCCCGCCCAGAAAATATCGCCTCCCAGCGGGTGATACAGAAAGTTGGCATGAAATATGAAAAAAATGCTCATTACTACGAAACAGATGTAGTATATTATTCTATATCGCGAGAAAGTTACCCGTCAAAAGTAGTTTGGTAGGGTGTGCATTGCACACCTTAAGTAGGTAGGCGCTGTAAAACGCAACTATGTAAACGATTATAAAGTCTCCTTAGCCCTAAGCGTGGCTGACAGAGCAATGTTTACATACTGTTACATGGTTCAGTTTAATCCTGCGTACCTACTTACCACTGGCACACTATTTTGATATAGAAGGGGCAATGCCGAAAAGTAGGCAATATCCAGGGTTTTGGGGAGTGGGAGAGGCAAGCTTCTATTTCTGCTGATACAGCGATTTAAAGACATTCTGAATGCAAAGATTATAATTGTAATTTTATCACAATAGTTAATCAATGGTTGAACAAGATGATTGGATTGTAACTCCAGAGACATTGGCGTGCAGCAAAAATTTCTCACCCAAGGTTCTCGCTGAAGGTGCAGAGCTCATAAATAAGGCCAGGGAAAAATTTTGCAAAGATGGCTTTGTTCCCTTAAATATAGCGCAGAAGATGATGAAAGCCGAAGGAATTCAAAAACATTTAACCGTAAAAGGAACAGTATACGTGAGAAATATAGATTCTCACCAATGGTTCAGAATAGACAACGGGGTTATTCAACCCAGGGGATATATAGATATCTAAAATAAGTAGGTAGGCGCTGTAAAACGCAACTATGTAAACGATTGTAAAGTCTCCTTAGCTCTAAGCGTGGCTGACAGAGCAATGTTTACATACTGTTACATTGTTCAGTTTAATCCCGCCTACCTACTGCATTTAAATTACTCACATTGCAATTTGTCATTATTGCCTGCTGACAACTACGAAGTTCTTTGCAATTGCTTGTTAACTTTTTGAATTTTCTTAGCAAAATACTCTTGTCTGTGTCCCAATTTTTTAGCCACTTCCAACCCTTTTTGATAGGATTCCAAAGCTTTATCGTAAGCCTTCATCTCCTGATAAACTTGACCGATATTGTCGTAAGTGTTCATCAATCCGTAGAAATTGTAAGCCCGCTCTTCTAACAGCAACTGCATTTGATAGATCCGCAAAGTCGGCTCCCACTGCTTTTGCGCTCGGTAAAGCAATGCTAATTTATCCAAAGCTTCGCTAGCTTGGGCATACTGTTGAATGGGGACGGCTAAATTGTAGGCTTCCTGATAGTATTGAGCGGCTAAATTGATTTGACCTATGGTTTGGTAATCACTGGCGATCGCAATTTTGAGCGGTGGTATAGCGCTGGGATTTTGTAAGTTAAGATACACTGAGGCTAGTTTTTCCCTAGCTGCGATCGCCTTTAGGGGTTGTTTCGACTGCTGGTAAACATAGGCCAACTGTCTGAGAGCATCTACCTCAGTTGGAGGAGTTACAGGCTGCGGCGGCGCGCCGTTTCCCGCAACTACCGCAGAATTTTGCACAGCAGAATTAGCAGCAAATAAATCCCGGTTTTCCTGAATTAAAGTTGCCAATTCCTCATACACCGGAGCAGCTTTATCGTAACTCAACCAATTGATGTGAATTAGCCCGATCGCCTTCAAAATCTGACCTTGAGCCAATATATCTTGGTTTTGGCGCGCATTTTCGAGAATTTCTTGGTAAACTTCTACAGTCGGGCCTTTAGCGCGCACCTGCTGAAAAGCCGCAGCGAAGGCGGGTAGCAACTCAGTATTAAGTGGTACTTGGGATTTGACTTCTTTTTGAATTGCTTGCAACCGTTTAGTAATAAGCTGTAGTTCGAGGTTTTTACTGTTACTCCAAGCAACACTTCCCACCCGACTCAAAGCAGCAATTTCCGCCGCCGGGCCCAGATACCTCCGCAGCCGCAATTCTCGGAACCAAATTTCAAAAGCACCCGCGCCGTCTCCAGCTTGCAGTTTAGTCGCTGCTTCTAAGTTTAACTCTTCCAAAGCCGCTGTCAGTTCATCCCGCTGAGTGCTGCTCAAAGATTCAGTGGCGGGAGTGAGGGGATCGGGTGTGGTAATTTCTAGAGGATTAGGAGAAAATTGATCGAGGGCTGGTGGATTAGTTTGGGCGCTAGCAATAGAACCAGCACACAGCCACAGGAAAAGCAAGCACCCAATTGGTACAGAACTTCTCATTCTAAAAATTTGGTTGCCGCGATTCGGCATTTCTTCTGGAAACATCAAGTTTTGCATATCTACAAAACGGTATAAATTATGTCACAAAGATGGCACAAAAGTAAACAGTTCAACAAGAGCAACAAAATAAATGTCACCGTGCTGAGCAATTATTGGCATTTAAAGACGCTGGGCGAGCGTATTTTACGCTTATTTAGTCTAGCCCTTATTCTCTTAACTGTTTGCACAGCTTGCGCCCCGCCTCCCGCAGTTGCAAAAGACCGCTCTTTTCCAGAAATGTCCCTAGAATTTTTGGGCGAGTACGAATTGCCAAAAATGAATTTTGAAGGAGTACCAGTCGGCGGTTTGTCAGGAATTACCTACGACCCCAAAGGTATTAGCGCAGTCACTTCCAAAGCTTATCGCTTTTACGCTCTTTCCGACGACCCCAGCGAAAACGGAGAAGCCAGATTTTACAGTCTCCGACTCGACCTAACATCAAGTGATCCCGGCAATATTCGCCTGAAAAAAGTTACCGTTGACGGCGTTACATCCCTCAAAAAAGCAGACGGTGAAACCTTCTCTTGGGGTTCCATAAATCCCGAAGGCATCGCCCTTTCTCCCCGCAATTCAATATTTGTCGCCAGCGAAGGCGTTACTCATGTGGGCATCCCTCCTTTTCTCGGAGAATTTGACCTCAAAACAGGGCAAATGCGGGGAAATTTGCCTATCCCAAAGCGCTATATTCCCGATGCCAGCGATGAAAAACAGCAGCAAGGAGTTGTGGACAATTTAGGTTTTGAATCTTTAACCATCGACCCAGAAACCTTTAGTCCGGGCGGTCTTGATCCGTTTCGTTTGTTCGCAGCTACGGAAGCGCCGTTAATGCAAGATTTAGACCCGGAACAGGCAAGTAAACTCCGTCTTTTACATTATGTCATCGTCGATAAAACGCCGCAATTAGTCTCAGAAAATCTTTACAATCTCGACCAAGTTCCCATGACTATTTTGAACGGTTTAACAGAATTAGTAACTGTCGGTGGCGGTCAGATTCTGAGTTTAGAACGTTCTTTTGGGCTGTCGGGATACAGCGCTAGGATTTATCAAGTAGCGGTTGGGGCGGCTACAGATACTTCGAGAATCCAGAGTTTCAAAGGGCGAGTGGCGGTCGAACCTGTTAAGAAAAAGTTGCTGCTAGACTTAAGCGAACTCGGAATTCCGCTGTACAATTTAGAAGGGATGACCCTCGGCCCGCGCTTGCCAGATGGCAGCCAGAGTATAGTTTTGGTCAGCGATGACAATTTTGATGAAGCGCAGAAAACTCAGTTTATTTTGTTGAGTTTGAAGGGCAAAGGTTAAGTCAGAAGGGCGGGCTAGAAGCCCACCCCGCCCCACAAGAAGATTTATTCTTTGTGAAACAGGCATCTTGCCTGTTTATCAAAACAGTACAATAAAATTCACTCCTTGTGGAACAGGCATCTTGCCTGTTTCTAAAAAAGTTAAATCACATTTATCCACCTATAAAATACCCTAATTATGCCAACTCGTAATACTTTGCACTTACCAGACATTGAACTTTCCTACCTAGAATGGCAGCCAGACACAGGTCAAGAAAAATATCCCCGTTTGCTGCTGCTGCACGGTTTAGCAGATAGTGCGTGTGTCTGGACTAACTTGGGCAATTACTTGTCCAACCGCTATCATATTGTAGCGCCAGATATGCGCGGTCACGGAGAAAGTAGCAAACCAAAAATCGGCTATACTTTTGAAAGTGCGATCGCAGATTTAGAAGCTTTGATGGTACATCTCCACTGGCCAGACGCCCACATTTTAGGACATTCTTGGACGGGCAAACTAGCACCGATTTGGGCGAGGCAAAATCCCCATCGCTTTTGCAGTATGATTTTAGTAGACCCCATCTTCATCACAAAAATGCCCGCCGCGATGAAACTCACCCTGCCAATTGTTTACCGAAAATTAGACTGTCTCAAATGTGTGGGCCCGTTTGCGACTTTATCCCAAGCAGAAGCAGCAGCCAAACAATCGGGAGAATACGCAGATTGGAGTGACTTGCAGCAAATGGTATTCCAACAGCAAATCGAAGAAAAATCCGACGGAAGTTGGGGCAGTAAATTTGCAATTGCAGCCAGAAATCAGATATTTACAGAAGTGATGAAAGTTGCCGGTTTAACTGAAAATATTGAGATACCAACTTTGTTTGTACAGCCGGAAAAAGGCGTAAATCGCATGGCTTGGCAAATGCAGCCATACAAGAGATACTTGAAAAATCTTACTGTTGCAAAAGTACCGGGGAATCACTGGTCTTTTTTGACTGAACCGGAAACTTTTAATCAAACTGTGGCAGATTTTTTAGAGGGCACAAGACAGTGAATTTAGAAATTATCGCACATCGGGGATTTTCGGCGATCGCCCCGGAGAATACTTTAGCAGCTTTTGAACTGGCGATCGCCCGTGGAGCTCATTCGATCGAATTTGACATCCAGCTATCCGCCGACAACGTACCAGTCATTTTTCACGACGCAACATTAGATAGAATCACTGGAGTTTCTGGCAAAGTTAGGGAAAAAACTCTGTCCCAATTGCAGACACTTAATGCGGGAAAATGGTTTAGCGATGAATTTTCACAAGAAAAAATTCCTACTTTAAAAGCCGCATTAACCATACTCAAAAATGTTGACAAATTTCTTTACTTTGATGTCAAGCCGCACTGCGAGTGGTCTGATGCAGATGTGGCGGATTTTGTCAATACTTTGAAGGGCGAAGAAATCCAACATAAATGCGTTATTACCTCCTTTAACGATGGGTTTCTGGAACAAGTGCGGCGGCTATCTGGCGATTTGGCGATCGGACATATTGTTGCTAATCTAGAAGCGTACAAAACTCAATTAGCTCAAGCTGTGACCTATCAGGATAATTTGATTAGCAGCCAGTATCGCGTTTTGCTGGAAAACCCCGCACTAATTCAAGAAAGCCGGAGTCAGGGAGTTGACATTGTAGCCTGGACGGTGGACGATCGAGCGGATATGCAAAAGTTAATTGATTTGGGTATAACACGGATAGTCACTAATTGTTTGATATAATTTGTTTAACTTGATATCTTGCACCATTATCAAGAACGGGCAAGATGCCCGTTCCACAAAACTGAATTAATAGATGAATTACTTTCGCAAAAGCATCCACGAAATGTCTGGCTATGTGCCGGGGGAACAGCCACCGCTAGGCACAAAAATTATTAAACTAAATTCTAATGAAAATCCCTATCCGCCTTCTCCCAAAGCCTTAAAAGTGCTTCAGGAAATAGACGGAGAAATGCTGCGGCGCTATCCAGATCCAAGTGGCAAAAGTTTCCGCATCGCTGCTAGTAAAGTGTTAGGAGTACCAGACGATTGGATTGCGGTAGGTAACGGCAGCGACGATTTATTAAACTTGATAGTTCGCGCTGTGGGCGAATCTGGGAAACAGATTGTTTGTCCCGCGCCAACCTATGTATTGTACCGCACTTTGGCACAAATTCAAGATGCAGAATTTGTTGAAGTTCCTTATCCCGACGACTACAAGTTACCAGTCGATTTGCTAATAGCAGCCCAGGGTGCAGTGACATTTGTAGCTTCGCCCAACAGTCCATCGGGAACAGCCATATCTGTTGCAGATTTGGAGAAACTGGCTAAAGAGTTATCGGGCATTCTTGTGATCGACGAAGCTTATGTAGATTTCGCCGAAGAAAATGCTTTGAACTTGACAGGAAAGTACAGTAATGTTATAGTTTTGAGGACGCTTTCCAAAGGTTATTCCCTAGCAGGATTGAGGCTGGGTTTTGCCATAGCAAATCCGGCGCTGCTGGCTGAATTAAATAAAGTCAAAGACAGCTACAATGTGGATGCTTTAGCCTATGCAGTGGCGGCGGGTGCGATCGCAGATCAAGATCACAAAACAGCCAATGCCGAAAAGATTAAGGCTTCGCGAGCAAAACTAGCCGTTACTTTCCAGGAATTAGGCTTTGACGTTTGGCCCTCGCAAACCAACTTTTTGTTAGTTAGACCACCAAACGGCGATGCAGAAAGGATCTATCAAACACTGAAAGTACGGGGAATATTGATTCGATACTTCAATCAGCCTCGATTAGAAGACAAATTGCGGATTAGTGTAGGTACGGAGGAACAGAATCAAATATTAATTAAAACTTTGAAAGAAATCCTATAAATAACGATCCCACTAAAATTAGTTTCTAGTAATGACTTTAGTCCTCTGATTGGTATGAAGACTTGCATTCCTCACTACCAACACCTTGATTACGGATAATTATTAGGATTATCAATCGCCAACCCTGCCGACTGAGCAATATTCAGCAATCGGTTGTCCGCCGAAACAAAAATTAGTTGAGTATCTGGCACGGAAACGAGAGTAGATTGAACGCGCAAAGCTGACGCTAATTGCACAGCATCATAAGCCCGCAGCGGGTTTTGTATCACCAGTGCGCCCGCTGTTTCTATCAAAGTGCGATCGACTTCAAGAACTTCATACTGGTTGTCAAAATCCGTGCGAAAATCTCCCATAAGTTGGTCAACCTCATCGACAGATAGAGTACCCTCTCGTTGGCGGCGTGAAAAAGCGCTGCATACCTCCACCCAAGTAATTTGAGAAATCGCGAGAAAGTTACCTGCTGCAGGAACAGTAATGGATTGAATCCAATTACTTCCCAATTCAGGCACATACCGTTTAACCAAAGCGCTGGTGTCTAAGAAATAGGCATTTACCACGGGCCGCGATCCTCAATAACGATTTCAGAAAGAGGTTTCCCCACTCTTCCCTTGAGTTTTTCAAACAGTTCGCGCCGCTTTTGTTCTGCGGCTGCATCTAGCTTAAACTGTTTTGTTGGCAAACCCATCAATTTTCGTAAATCCATCAACTTAATCGCTTTTTCGCGATCGCCCTTGAGTTCTTCCGGCGACACTTCTGCTACAATTGTGATTTCCACAGTTTCCCCATCCTTGAAAGACACAGAACTCAAGGGACGAAAAACCCCGTTTTCGTAGATAGCAGTAATAGTTTCTGGCATAATTAGCCTCTTAATTAAATGCTTTGACTTATTGTACTTCTTTTAATTACTTCGTTGCCACCACAGCCAAATTCCAAGCCAAGCGCTTCATCAAAGGCAACTTCTTCAAAAATCCATCCAACCCTTCCAACCGAGAGTATTCCGGTTTCAATCTCTCTTGTTCAATGATAATCTTTTTCCAATAACGCTCCTCATTCGGATGCACTTTTTCTATCAAATAAAAGCGCAAGAAAATCCAAAGCGCCGTCAGCCAAAACGTATCATAAGCCGTCTCCGAAAACAAAGATTGAACAAGTTTCACAATATTAATATCCAAAGGACTTTCATCCTCCGTCCGCACCTCAGTCGCCATCCTGCGGTAAACATTAATCACAGGATTGTGCTTCATCGGGTCCCAAAAACAAGCTTTCCCCCCAGGCTTCAGCACGCGGTGCATTTCGCGAATTGCCTTGTCAGGTTCTGGTAAATGGTGCAGCAAATTAGAAGCATAAACAATATCAAAACTATTGTCCGGGAAATCGAGCGCCATTGCATTCACCGTGCAGCCGTCTATTTTGACGCCGTTTTTCTCTGCCAATTTCAGAGCAACTTCTACCATGCCTTGAGAATAGTCGGCCGCCACACAATTCGCGCCTTTTTTAGCAAAATAAACGCTATTTTCTCCCGCGCCACAGCCTAAATCTAACAGGCGTTTGCCTGTAATATCGCCCATTTGCTGGACGATAAATCTATTTTCTGGGGCCGTACAAGCTTCAAAGTAATCATTGACTCGAATGCCGTCAATATCGATTGTGGATGCCCAAGCATCGTGGAATTGGCGCTCTTTTTTTAAAGTTTCGTCTTGCATTTTTCAAGAGTTGGTTATTAGTAAAAAAAAGTAATTTTAAACCGCAGATAAACCCGGATCAAGGCAGATTAATTGAGATTTATCTGCTTCGATCTGGGTTCGTCTGCGGTTTGTTTCAAGAAAAATGGCTGACAAGAAATTTATCAGCGCTGTGCTTCTGCAACAACTTCATTTCTGATCTGAGTTGGCTGTTCCGACGATTTTTCAGTAGTATGCTGCAATGCCTGATACAGGCGATTTAAAGCGCTGATGTATGCTTCTGCGGACGCTACGATAATGTCGGTATTTGCTGAGTGGCCGGAAAATACTTTGCCTTCGTGCCGCAAGCGAATTGTTACTTCGCCGATCGCATCGATGCCCGCTGTTACCGATTGTACAGAAAACTCGATCAACTCGTTGGGTACGTTTACCACCCGGTTAATTGCCCTGTAAATCGCATCCACAGGCCCAGTGCCGATCGCCGCATCGGTCAATTCTTCGCCCGCCGGATTCCGCACAGTGACAGTTGCTGTCGGGCGAGATTTGTCGCCACAGGAAACCTGCACCAATTCTAACCGGAAAAGTTCCGGTGCTTGGTGCACTTCGTTGTTGGCGATCGCCTCTAAATCCCAATCAGTAATCTCTTTTTTCTTGTCTGCCAAATCCTTAAACTTGACAAAAGCCTTATTTAGCTCATCGTCGGCCATTTCAAAACCCAACTCTTTCAAGCGAGTGTGAAATGCGTGGCGCCCCGACAATTTACCCAGGACGATTTGATTTTCGGTTAAGCCGATCGACTCAGCGTCCATAATCTCGTATGTCCGCTTATTTTTCAGCACCCCATCTTGGTGAATTCCCGACTCGTGAGCAAAAGCATTTGCCCCGACAATCGCCTTATTTGGCTGCACCAACATCCCCGTCAAATTGGAAACCAACCGCGAGGTTTTATAAATTTGGCGCGAGTCAATATTTGTCAGCGGTTCCTCAGAATCTGCAGGCCGGCCCAAGAACGGATTATAATATTGGCGCCGCACGTAAAGCGCCATTACCAACTCTTCCAGAGCTGCATTTCCCGCCCGTTCGCCAATCCCGTTAATCGTACATTCTAACTGTCTGGCGCCATTTTTCACAGCTTCCAAAAAGTTAGCAACAGCCAATCCTAAGTCATTGTGACCGTGAACCGAAATAATTGCGCGATCGATATTCGGCACATTTTCCTTAATTCCCCGAATCAAAGCCCCAAACTCGCTCGGAGTCGTGTAGCCGACAGTATCGGGAATATTAACAGTAGTCGCACCCGCTGCGATCGCTCGTTCTAGAACCTGATACAAAAACTCCGGTTCCGATCGACAAGCATCTTCCGGCGAAAACTCCACATCATCCACAAAAGACTTAGCGTAAGCCACCATTTCCGGTACAATTTCCAGAACCTCAGCCCGCGTCTTTTTCAGCTTATACTCCAAGTGAATATCGGACGTAGCCAGAAACGTATGAATTCGCGAATTTACGGCAGGTTTCAGAGCCTCGGCTGCTGTTTTAATATCCTCCTTTCTCGCCCTCGCTAAACCGCAAATTGTCGGCCCATTTTCTGTGCCAACCGATCGGGCTATTTTTTGGACTGCCTCGAAATCTCCCGTGCTGGTGAAAGGGAAACCCGCTTCAATCACATCCACGCCCAATCTCGCTAACTGGCGAGCGATCGTCAGCTTTTCATCCACATTCAGAGATGCACCCGGAGATTGTTCTCCGTCTCGCAAAGTCGTATCGAAAATAATAATCCGGTCTTGACTTGGTTGAGTTTTCATAGCTCTAAAAAAGTGTTTTCCTGATTTTTACTTGTCCGTTTTTCTGGATTTTTAGCCTCCAGTCACCAGTCCCCTGTCTCGCGCCAATAACGAATAATTAATAACCCATAACCCATAACTACTGACTAATGACTGCTGACTAATGACTAATGACTAATAACTAATGACTAATGACTAATAACTACTGACTAATAATCCATCTTCTCGATATGTTCCCTAATTTCATTTAGGTCTATATACCTATCTGTAGCATTTCGTAACTCTCTAGCAATCATTCCTTCGGTTGATACCACAGTAATATGAGTATTTTTCGAGCGGAGCAGCTCGATCGCCCGCTCAAAATCCCCATCCCCGCTAAACAGCACAACTTGGTCGTATTGATCCACGGTATTAAACATATCAACCACAATTTCTATGTCTAAATTAGCCTTTTGAGAATATCTGCCCGAAGCATCGTCGTAATATTCCTTAAGAATTTTAGTGCGAACCGTGT
This sequence comes from Microcoleus sp. D3_18_C4, assembly GCF_036702355.1. Lineage (NCBI taxonomy): Bacteria > Bacillati > Cyanobacteriota > Cyanophyceae > Oscillatoriales > Microcoleaceae > Microcoleus > Microcoleus sp. D3_18_C4. The sequence goes on along the minus strand of NZ_JAUBTF010000046.1, from coordinate 31,412 downwards.
AACCCAGACTGATCAAAGCATCTCGAAATCCCCTTTGATCTTGGGGGTCTTTGAGACCCGTATACCAGAAAGCATTGATCAAGATGACATTCGGCTGCGAAGTTTTGAAATATTCGAGCACCCTGCGAGGATCAAAAAACCAACCGTTCTTTTGTTGAGCGTAGAACATATTGTTCCCGTCCACAAAAATAGAAAGGCGGTTCATTAAGTTTGTCATAGAAACTTAGACCTAATAATTGTAGAAAGAAGTTAATCTAAATATCACATTTTAGCAACATGGAGCTAACTGAGGCAATAGATTAGACTTCAGAAAACTCCATCTCCCCAGTATTTCATATTTTCGGCTCTACCGCCAGAGGGTTCTTTTAACCCTGCTTGCATTTGAGCGAGGGGCCCTCACAAACTATACGCCTAGTAACTCAATACCGGCTGCCGTGTCAAGGTTAATGGCGCCTTCAAACTACCGTGCCCACCGCCCTACCGCCAAGCAGGCATACGCCCAGCGCATAGCAGTAGATTTTGCTCCCCTGATTTCATAGCGCAGACTACCTCCGCTCAAGCCTTTTTGCTTTCAAGAGCCCAGCGAGCTAACTCTGTCCGGTTGTGCAGACCTGTTTTGCCCAGCATATTGCTGACGTGGCTTTCGATTGTCCGCTGGCTGACATTCATCACGTCTGCGATCTGGCGGTTTGCCATACCCTGCGCTAGCAACTGTACGACCTTTAACTCAGTGGGAGTCAATTCGACATTGCGGCGCGCCTTAATTTTTGGGCCACTGTCCATACCGGGATTTGAGTGGCTAATCAAGCGGGATGCTGCTTTCAGAGAAGATTCCACTTGGGCCACCAGTTCTTCTGGTTCAAAAGGCTTGACTATATAAACGTCAGCCCCAGTGCTCAAGCCTTTTACTCGGTCTGAACTTTGACCTTTTGCGGACAAGAAAAGAACCGGAATCCAGCTCGTGCGAGGGTCTTCTCTGATGTGTTTGACTAAAGTGTAGCCATCCATTTCCGGCATCATCACGTCGCAGATCATCAAGTCGGGAACTTCTTGTTCTAGTTTTTCCAGAGCGTCTCTGCCGTTTTCTGCTGTAATGACGTTGTAACCCCGAAACTCCAAGTAGTCCTTGACCAGCAAGATCAAATTGGGGTCGTCGTCAACCAGCATCAGCCGTTTTTGTTCTCCTGAATTATTGTCCTTTGTCATGTTTATTCCCGCTAAAGTATCCCGCATACTTCCTTCTTTTCACTTCTGTTTTTTCGGTCAGTCCCCCGCCACCCGGCTGGGAGTGGAGGACGACGATCGACTGAAGGGATGGCGGTGAGGGAAAGCGGGGCGGGTATTACCGCTTCCCAACCTGTAATCGACGGCTGTTTCTGAGTGTCTTACGACCTGGAACGCAGCCAAAACCAGTAATGGACGATCGCCCTGTCAAGATCGGCCTTGATTGATTGGAGATTGCCTAACAGAGCGCAAGTTAAATATTTAATCTCGATCGGTTCAATTTCAGGTTAATGCCCCGGTTTTAAATGATACTTCTGATATAGAGAAATTTAAGCAGACTCCCTACTTACGTATTTAACTGTTTCTAGTGTAGTTTGGCAACCTGCTTAGTGTCTGCCACTGAGAAATTTTTGCACAAAATTTCACAGTTCCTCCGATCGATTTTTTTGGTGTACCTTTTGAGAAACACCAGAAACACGGGAAGCCACCCAGGGAAGACAAGAACCTAACTACAGTTTTATGGAGCTGTAGCAGGTGCGATTGCCCGCAAGCCAAACTGTCTCAAATTCTCACCCTTAACCTTAAATTTAACCTTTAATTATACCCATGTACTTTAACAGCGCTATAATTAGACGTTTTGCTCCGCCTCAGCAGGCACTGGCAAAGGATGAGTCAAGAAAGCGTATTCTTGAACGACCTTTGAGTTTAGGAGATGTTCCTGAATAATTCTCTCAATGACGGGTGGAGTAACGTCGCGATACCACACTCCGTCTGGATAGACTACCATAATCGGGCCAGACGCGCACACTCGCAGGCAATTGGCTTTGGTGCGAAAAACGCAGGTTGGTCGAGTGGCAGTTGGCTTGTCCAACCCCAATTCTTGCAAGCGTTTTTTTAAGTAATTCCACGCCTCCAGACTGGTTTGCCGAGCGCAGCACTTGGGCACGGTTTGGTCGGCACAGATAAAAATATGCCGCTCGATTTGAGCGATTCCCAGGCTTTGGACGCAAGCGCTCAAGCCTTGGCTGCAATATTCCTGGTTATTTTCTGTCATTTTATTCATCACTCAAAAGTAATTGGTTAGCGGTCTAAAGTCATCACCACAGCGTCCACTCCCAGGGCGGTTTCATTGTCTTGTAGGGGCTGCCCCCCGTGGCTGCCCCTACCTATGAAATAACCGAAAAATCGTCGGTGGGGAGGGTAGGCACGGGGGCACTACCCCTACAAAATCCTCGTTTTTTGGAGAATGAAACAGCCCTGCACTCCCCCCTCTCCTTCCCTTCAACTCATGCTCGGTTCGGGAACCCGTACTGACAACTAAGTTGCGATCGCCCCTTTCTAGAGCTAAATTAGCACTCAGGAGTCGAGAGTGCTAATATGTCAGTTGTAAGTAGTCCGCTGTTGCTTTCATCGTGACCCCTGACGACTGACGACAATCTGTAATCTGGAGATTTATTTATGGCAGCAGTATCACTGAGTGTTTCTACCGTTAAACCGTTAGGCGAGCGCGTGTTCGTAAAAGTAAGCGCTAGCGAAGAAAAAACCGCCGGCGGCATCCTTCTGCCCGACACAGCTAAGGAAAAGCCCCAAGTAGGCGAAGTCGCGGCCGTGGGCCCCGGCAAGCGCAATGACGACGGCACCCGCATTGAAATGGAAGTCAAAGTCGGCGACAAAGTTCTCTACTCGAAGTACGCCGGCACCGACATCAAACTCGGCACAGACGAATACGTCTTGCTTGCAGAAAAAGACATTCTGGCGATCGTTAACTAATTAATCATTAGTCATCAGTCCTTAGTCCTTAGTCCTTAGTCATCAGTCATTAGTTTAAAGCGAACGCCGCCAAACAACTAATGACACGGGACAAATGACTAAAATCCATCATCCCCCATCCAAAATCTCAAATCCTCTCATCCCCAAAAACTATGGCTAAGCGTATCATCTACAACGAAAATGCACGTCGCGCCCTCGAACGCGGTATGGACATTTTGGCCGAAGCAGTGGCCGTAACCCTCGGCCCCAAAGGCCGTAACGTGGTTCTCGAAAAGAAATTCGGAGCTCCTCAAATCGTCAATGACGGTGTTACCATCGCCAAAGAAATCGAACTAGAAGACCACGTAGAAAATACAGGCGTTGCCCTGATCCGTCAAGCAGCTTCCAAAACCAACGACGCAGCAGGCGACGGTACCACAACAGCTACCGTTTTGGCTCACGCCATGGTCAAAGAAGGTCTGCGTAACGTAGCAGCCGGCGCAAATGCGATCGCCCTCAAGCGCGGTGTTGACAAAGCAACCACGTTTTTGGTAGAAAAAATTGCCGAACACGCCAAACAAGTAGAAGATTCCAAAGCCATCGCTCAAGTCGGCTCCATCTCTGCTGGTAACGACGATGAAGTCGGCCAAATGATTGCCAACGCAATGGACAAGGTGGGCAAGGAAGGCGTGATTTCCCTGGAAGAAGGGAAGTCTATGACCACCGAATTGGAAATCACCGAAGGGATGCGCTTCGACAAAGGCTACATTTCTCCCTACTTTGTTACCGACACCGAACGGATGGAAGCGATTCTCGAAGAACCCTTCATCTTGCTGACAGACAAGAAAATCGGCTTGGTACAAGACTTAGTACCAGTGCTCGAACAAGTAGCCCGTTCCGGCCGCCCGCTGTTGATCATTGCAGAAGACATTGAGAAAGAAGCTTTAGCTACCCTCGTTGTCAACAAACTGCGCGGTGTGTTGAACGTGACTGCTGTTAAAGCACCTGGTTTTGGCGATCGACGCAAAGCCATGTTAGAAGATATCGCCGTATTGACCGGCGGTCAACTGATCACCGAAGATGCCGGTTTGAAACTGGAAAACACCAAGCTGGAAGTAATCGGCAAAGCTCGTCGCGTCACCATCACCAAAGACAGCACCACAATTGTTGCCGAAGGTAACGAAGTCGCAGTCAAATCTCGCTGCGAACAAATTCGCCGTCAAATGGACGAAACCGAGTCTTCCTACGACAAAGAAAAGCTGCAAGAACGTTTGGCCAAATTGGCTGGTGGCGTCGCAGTCATCAAAGTCGGCGCGGCTACCGAAACAGAAATGAAGGATCGCAAACTGCGTCTTGAAGATGCGATCAACGCAACCAAAGCTGCTGTCGAAGAAGGAATTGTTCCTGGCGGCGGTACAACTTTGGCTCACCTGACTCCTCAATTAGAAGAGTGGGCTAACAGCAGCCTGAAGGGCGAAGAATTGACCGGTGCTTTGATTGTGGCACGGGCTCTGGCTGCTCCTCTGAAGCGGATTGCTGAAAATGCTGGTTTGAATGGCGCTGTGATTGCTGAGCGCGTCAAAGAAAAGCCGTTCAACGTTGGTTTCAACGCAGCGACAAATGAGTTTGTCGATATGTTTGAAGCTGGTATCGTTGACCCTGCGAAGGTAACTCGTTCTGCTCTGCAAAATGCCGCATCTATTGCTGGTATGGTGCTGACAACCGAGTGCATCGTCGTTGACAAGCCTGAACCGAAGGATGGCGCTGCTGCTGGCGCTGGCGGCGGCATGGGCGGCGGCGACTTCGATTACTAATTAATCGATCGTTTGATTACTAATAGCTAGTTTGATGGGGCGGGCAAAAATGTCCGCCCTGTTCTATTTGGAAGTGCTTTTAGCGCAATAGTCCGGACAGTTTTCAACCACTAACGGTATAATGAGGGTTTCAGCCTTCTCAGTGAGGTCAAATGCTAACGGTAGAATGCGGGTTTCAGCCTCTGTCTCAAAAACTGTCCGGAGTATTGTTAGCGTAGGCATGACTTTAACTCTGAAGATCAGTTAAATACTTTTTTCAGAGATATTAAATAATATATTTTTTTACTCAAAACGCAAGGTCACAACCTAATAGCCCAACCCTGCGGTGACATTAAAACTAGAAATTTTAATCAAATTTGAACATGACTAAAACAAATGTAGAGATAATTCCCAACGAAGCCTTAGTAGTTCGTGGTGGTCGTAATCATCCAGAAGATATTCAACGTGCCATAGGAACCCACCCCAGCGGTATCACGGGAATTTCTGTAGAATGTGCAGTAGAATTGTCTGTAGCAGAATTAGCATTACCAATCCCTCATAGACAAGTTGGTGTTACCACAGTGGGTAAAGTTCGTTCCGAAGGTGGAGATGTGATCCGTACTTCTGGCAGAAGTTTAAATCATGCAACTCTGACTGGCTTAACACCAGAAAAAGCAAGTCTTCTGCTGACACCAACGATTCCTAACCCATCTAGGACTTAGGCAACTGGCACATAGATTAGGGTGCGTCAGACCCTCAAACCCTGGTTATATTAATCCATCACTTCGTCTGACGCACCCTACAATCTCATCTTAGTGAGGCAGTTGCGTAAATTTTCCCCTCAAAAAATTCATCTTAAGTGTAGTAAGAAATATGAGTTCTTCTAGAATCTTTGCAGACTTTCATAATGCTGATAAACAGAGTCGCCTTCGTCTGAATTGTGTTGGTACAATTGAAGATTTAAGTCGCCAAAATATTAAATTGCAAAATGGTCAATTGCTCACCCTCTATAGTGAAGAATTAGAAGTGGATGGCGTGGTGCAATATTCTGAAGAGGAAAGTCTTTGGGTTGCCGTAATTAATTGGGAGGAAATTAGACAAGTAGAGGATATGCTTCTTCAAGCAACTGCCTAGTTAGGGATTGCTAAATATTCGTCCTTGGGAATGGAAATAATATGAATCTATCATTTAAAGATTTAAGATTTATGATAAAAGCCATTGAACATCAAATAAATGCCTATCAAGAAAGTTTGCAAGTAATTGAAGATGTAGATGAGGATGAGGCTGCCGATCTAGGGAACGATATTAAATTTTTAGAGCTTCTCCTCGCAGATATGACGACAAGTTTAGATCAGAATACTGGACGGGAAAATATCGCTTAGGAACAAGCGCTATCTGAAGCCCTAGAAGTGACTTTTGCAGAGTGGGAAACTAGCGAGGCGATGACGGCGGAGGAAGCCTGTAAACGGATCAGAGTAATTTCAGGTCAAGCTCTCGAATAACTTGGAGAGAAGCCAACAAAAACTGATCCGCCTAAGTGCATAATCAAAATGTGGCTTTTATTACCTATCAATAACCAGGCACACCATTTATGAAACTTTACCACACTCCCATTTCCGCCAACTCCCGCCGCGTGTGGATCGCCCTCCTAGAAAAAAACCTCGACTTTGAATTAGTAGAAATCCACTTGGACGGCGATCACTTGCAACCTGAGTTTGTCGCCATGAATCCTTTTCACCGCATCCCTGTTTTGGTCGATGATGACTTCACTGTCGTCGAGTCTTTAGCAATTCTTGACTATCTAGAAGCGAAGTATCCAGCACCGGCAATGCTGCCGAAAGATCCGCAAGATTTGGCAGTTGTGAAAATGGTAGAATTGGTCACGGTTAACGAACTTGCGCCGGCACTTTACCCCCTCAGCAGTGAAAAAATGGGCTGGGGAATTCCTGAACTGGAGGAAATCGAAAAGGCTAAGGAAAAAGTCGATACTGTGTTGAAATTCTTTGAAGGTTTGTTGGACGATCGCCCTTTTTTCGCTAGCAACACTGTTACCTTTGCCGAGTGCGTTGCCGGCACCGTCGTGCCCTTGCTATCTTGGGTTGATGTCTCCATAGACGGCTATCCTAAAATTAAAGCTTGGTGCGATCGACTGCTTGCCCGCCCCTCATGGCAGCAAACTCAATTCACCGAAGCAGATTTGGCGGCTTTCGCGTCTCGGAGACAAAAATTTCTCGCAGAATCGGAAGCCTCATGAACAAATCAATTGTCAAGCGATCGCTCTTTTTCCTAGCTGTTTTCGCCTGCATCCAAATTCCCATCGCAGCAATGGGGCAGCCCGCCGCCCGATCGAACTACGAAGAAATTAACGCTAAACAGTTCCTTGTCGATCGCAAAATTACCGTCTCCAACCCCAAAGATATCGCAGCAAAACTCTTTAGCAGTGACCGAGAATCTGAAGGCCGAAAAAGCGACCAAATTGCAGTTGAATATCCCACGGGAGAAACAGCAGTAATTGTGCATACAGTCGTCGGTTTAGCTGACGATTCTGTTGCCGGAATGCGACACCGAATCGAACTCAGACTCAGGCAAAATAAGTGGGAAATTGTCTGGATTGGCCGACAATCGAAGTGTCAACCAAATCGCGGACACCGAGATTGGGCAAGCGGGCTCTGTAGGTAGAAAGGTCGATCGGCTTTTTGCTTAAATTTCTTCACCCCGCCTTCGTTGCGAGGAAGCAAGCTAGGACTTTACGCAACCGATGATGAAAAACAGAGGCCCAGAAAGATTAGCTACCGCTGACTCGCGACAGAAATCAGTTATTCCTGCGTAAGTCCAGGAAGCAATCTGGGATCCGCGTTGTTTCCTGGCTGCGCCACAATAACTTAAAACTATTTTCGGTGTCGATCGCTCTTTTAGTCAAAAAGAGCGATCAAACTCAGAAGTTTACTTGCACATGATCAAATTTCCAGCCGAGATGAATCCGGGCACAGGGCCTGAAATCTCAAGCCAATTGCGCTGTTCTCCATTCTTATCTTTCACTAATTGGAAATTGGGAACAAGCGTTACTTGACCGTTAGCCGCTACGCTGCCTTTAACAGCAGAAGTCTTTGAAGGCTCCGCGCGGATAACTAGACCCTTCGGCGCTACGCGAGGTTCTACTTGGCGACACAGACTTACAGGGCCCACTGCAGGGGCTGGTGCTGGGGCTGGGGCTGGTGCTGGGGCTGGTGCTGGCGCTGGCGCTGGTGCGGGCGCTGGTGCGGGCGCTGGCGCTGGTGCTGGTGCTGGTGCTGGTGCTGGTGCTGGTGCTGGTGCTGGTGCTGGTGCTGGCGCTGGTGCTGGCGCTGGTGCAGGTGCTGGCGCTGGTGCGGGACTTGGGGAAGGTGCCGGTGCAGGCGCTGGTGCTGGTGCTGGTGCTGGCGCTGGTGCTGGCGCTGGTGCAGGAGTTGGGGAAGGAGTTTGACTAATTGTGCACGAACCTAAATTACTTTCGTCGTTGGGATAGCCACTAGCCACATACCCTGTGACGGGAGCGGTAATTTGAATCCAGAGGCGACCGTCGGAGGCTTTAACAGAAGTAGCACCTTGGGACAGCGTTACCTGTGTGTTAAGTGCTACCCCGCCAACTCTAGGGGATTTGGGGTCTGGGTTCTGACGAACCGTCAAACCTTCTTTGGGAGTGACTTTGCGGCAAAGGTTGCCAGCCTGGGCTATTTGAAACGTGGCGCTATCTTCAAAGGAAATATTTTCAGCATCTTGACTGACAGTGGATGTTGATGGGGCGGCAACACCGATGGCATTCGCCTGCAAACTTCCGGCTACGATCGCGAGCGCGCCCAGCAATGCAGCGGGTTTATTCCAGCAATTCAAGTTTTTCATCCGTTCAAATCCTCACTTAACCACAATAATTATCTTAATTGCAGGTCAATATAGCAAAAAAATCGATTTGTCTTCCACAAAAAAGCTTTATATAACTTTTTTATGACCGCAAGTCAAGTTTTATTGATATTATTTAATGTTTCGTGAGTTGAGCGAAGAGACATAAAGCTGCTACGCCTATAAATGGCTCATTATGGCAGAGCGGGATAGGGGGAGAAGGCCAGAGTGTCCGAGTCGGGGAATGGCAGAGGGGGAACGTCAACAGTTAACTGTTTAAATGCGGGACAGTTTACTAGGAATCAAAGTCATGTGTTGTCCGCCAATATCTTGTCAGGTGTTCGTTAAACCATTTAGCTGCCTGTTGTTGCAGTTGAGTAATATGGGGCTACATTTCAGGTGAATTCTTGGCAGCTTCGAGAGCGAGATTGTGCTGGACATGCTCCAAGATTCAGATTGACCAAGAATTTCTTGATGGTGCAAGCCCCCGGATTTATCCGTGGAATCAATCCCAAATCGAAAATCGAAAATCCTCAAGCCCCCGCATTTATCCGTGGGGTCGCCTCTAAAATCTAAAATCTAAAATCGATTGACAGGCGATTGGCGCGATCGACCCCATGGTCGTACTGGGGTGTCGGAAGCCGGATACAGTTCTTCGATCGCGCTCACATAACTCCATTGTCGATCGTACCTTACTTAAAATTGTGGTAAACAGCACCAATCGCTAGCATTGACCCGAGGGCTGGCGTCAATTTGATAAAATCTTCCAAAACGGAAACTTATCGGCTTGAGGCACAGTTGTGTTTTTCTGGCTAAAGTCGCCCCGCCATCAGCGACAGTTGCTGTAGCTGTTTGCAAACGGTTTTGTTCCTGTGGAGACAACCAGCACAAAACCTCCGAACAAAAGCAGCCCGCTCACATCAGAAACCAAATATTTGCGCCAATTCTGATTTAATTATATTGCTATAGCAACCGCGCTCCATGTTTATGAGGTTTTTACTGGCTAAAACTAATGCGGTAGATTCCTTCGGAATGGGATCATATTAATGATATGAATTGTTTTTTTTGAGGGCGATCGGGATTAGCACACTCACAAGGAGAGGAAAAGCCCAACTAATCTCCTCCCTTATTCCTTCTGTCCAAATAACTAAAGCCTTCTCTATTCGAGAGTTCAAGCTTTCTTCCTTCTACTATATAATGACCAAAGCGTTAAATATTTTTGCAGTGACAAAAACTACTAACAAAAAAGACGGCAAATCCTCTAAATATCCCTTTGACGGTCTATCTTTAGACGATCGCAATCCCGACTTCATTCAGCTTTTGTTGCCACTCTGGGAATGGCTGTACCGCTACTACTTTCGCGTACAAAGCGACGGCTGGCACCACGTACCCGCCAGCGGAAAAATGCTCGTGGTTGGTTCTCACAACGGGGGACTTGCCGCTCCAGATATGTTTATGTTCCTATACGAATGGTTCCGCAGGTACGGAACTGAACGCTTGGCCTACGGATTGATGCACCCCACTGTTTGGCAAGTTTCTCCTGATGTTGCTAGCATGGCGGTTCAGTGTGGAGCCCTCAAGGCGCATCCGAAAATGGCGATCGCAGCTTTGCGGAAAAATGCCCCGGTTCTTGTCTATCCGGGCGGCGCCCAAGATGTTTTTCGCCCCCACCACTTGCGCGATCAAATCTACTTTGCGGGACGCAAGGGATTTATCAAATTAGCATTGCGAGAAGAAGTGCCAATTTTACCAATTATATCCCACGGTGCCCACGATACTTTGATAGTTTTGGCAGATTTGTACGAACAAGCAAAGCAATTGCATGAATTGGGAATGCCGTGGCTATTTGGCATCGATCCAGTGGTATTGCCAGTGTATTTGGGATTGCCTTGGGGATTGAGTATTGGGCCTTTGCCAAACCTGCCTTTACCCGTGCAAATTCGGACTCGCGTGTGCGAACCGATTGTATTTGAGAGGTATGGTTCGGAGGCGGCGCGCGATCGCGATTATGTTGATGCTTGTTTCGAGCGAGTTACCGCCCAAATGCAAGAACAATTAGATTGTTTGGCTGGCAAGTAACAATTGCACAAGCCTAGATTATTCTCTGCAGCAGAAACCGATTTTTTTACGACAAAATAGCGTGAGTCGCGAGGGATATGGGTAAAAAAACTGGTTTCTCGACTCTTGTGGGTAAGTCGTGACTGCAAACAGTTTTTGAAATAAATCATTAGATTTATTTCAAAAACCGACAATTGCGGTAATAAATCGGATTTTACCCATCTTAATTACGTGAAATACCCGAAAACCGCACTCGCCAAAGTGATACTTTTTATCATGCAGGTGGTAGCGGACATCATATCAGGTTAAATCAACGCAGATGAAGAGGATTTCATCTGCGTTTATCTTCCTTACTCGGCGGTGAAAAAATAGACTTGGCAAAACTAACCTGATTCTGTATAAACTCTTGATCTTAATTCTGCCTTCTGTCGAACGGTGACTAATTGCCCGATCGCCTTAAGCGCAATACTGGGAGAAAAAAGTACAGCCGGCGACTCAATCATGTGCACAACTTCCACAAATGCTTGACAAACTTTAGCATCTGGGACCAGCACTTTTAACACCAAATCCATGTAATCAATTGTCAGTCGCGTAGCAAGGTTTAGTTTTGCACCTGTACTTCCCGGATAGCGAGAGTCCTGACTGATGGCAAACATCCAAGGAATAGTGTGTAATTTTGCTAGTTTTTGTTGAAATTCTCGCGCAAAGCCTGTTAAATCGCCTTCTGGATACCGCTCTCTTTGCTTTTGCAAACATTCATCTAGCATCTGAGCATCCAGTGCAGCAACCGTCATTCCGTGTCCGTATATCGGGTTAAAAGCGCAAACTGCATGACCGATAATTATTAAGTTTTCAGGAGAACGACGGAGGCGCTCGTAGTGGCGCCAACGATTTTCTGTACCTCGATAGCTATAAATAGGTGTTATTGGTTCTGCATCTTTAATCGCATCATAAATTGTCGGGGTTGGCAGACTGCGGGCAAATTTTACAAAACCTGCTTCGTCTGTGGGGGGATAATCGCGATCGCCCCCGTCGAGAGTCACCAGCCAGCGATTGCCTTCGATCGGAAAAATTGCACCGCCACGAGTGCGAACTGGCGGGGCTAGTGACACAAATACTGGCGCTGTTTCTGACAATTTACCGCTGCATTTATAGATGCGGCTGGCATAGCCGACAAAAGCATTGATAACAGTTTCTTGTGGAGGTTCATAGCCCAAACTTTTCAACCATTTAGGTGTTTTGGAAACTTTGCCACCAGCATCGACTACTAAATCTGCATACAAATTCTCTGTATGGATGTTACTAGGGTTGTGGCGATCGCGAAAACGCACCGACACGCCAGCAACCTCCGTGTGCGAGGCATTCGCCAGCAACCCCGTTACTGTACCTCCTTGGAGGAAATGCACGTTCGTATTTTCAGCCAAGCGGCGGCGAATTTGCCAATCAAGTAAATCCCGACTGAACATAATTAAATCATTTAGATCCGGACTAAATTGCGGGGCCCAACCCGCCGGACTAAACCACCCGATCGACCTCGGATCTAAACTAGGAGCACCAGCAGCTACCAGTTCGTTTTCCAAGCCCGGAAAAAACTCTTCTAGGATCATTTTTCCCCGATTTAAAAGGATGTGAAGGTGACGGGATTGAGGGATACCGGGGCGAGGTGCGGGTTTTTCTGGAAAAAAATCTCGTTCAACAATACTTACTCGGTCGAAATGTTTTGCTAATACTCTAGAGGCCAACAGTCCTGCTAAACTGCCGCCAATAATAATTGCATGACTTTCTCGGTGCACTATCGAATTCCTTGGAAGCTAATTTGCTATGGCATTGGTAGATGAATTGTGAACAATTTGTCTGGGCTTCTGTGCCGACTGCTTCATAAAACTTACCTAAACGTATCTAAAGCCATCTTTAGATACAATTCATGTTTACTTCCTACGCTGTTGGGTAGACGGCTAATCCCAAGATAAGTAGGCTATCCCCCTCAAGCCGAGGGTTCCCAGTTTAAAATGTTCAGACTTGCATTCAAATCGCGATCTAAAGATATGCCACAAACAGGACAGTCGAAAGTCCGAATGCCTAGTGGCATATCTTTTTTAGTGCCACAATTCGAGCAAGTTTTAGTGCTGGGGAACCATTTGTCTACCAGCACTAAATGTGCCCCATACATTTTGCACTTATAATCGAGTTGGCGTTTGAATTCGTAAAACCCTATATCCGATATTGCCCCGGCCAACTTGTGATTCGCCATCATTCCTTGAACGTTCAAGTTTTCAATCTTGATTAGCTTAAAAGTTTTGGCTAAATAAGTTGTTAACTTGTGAAGGAAATCTAAACGAATACGAGCTATCCGTGCGTGAATTCTGCTGATTTTATGGTAGGTTTTGCGCTGACTTTGGGAGCCTCTTATCTGTTTTGAGGCTTTGCGTTGCAAGGTAGCAAGCTTGGTTTTCGCTTGTTTTAACGGCTTTGGTGCATCAAATACCTGTTGGTTTGACAGGGTGGCCGCATATTTAATGCCCACATCGATTCCTACAGAGTTCTCAGGCTGTCGAACTGGCAAACGTTCTGCATCAATGCAGAAGGACACAAACCAGCGACTTCCTTCTTTTGAAATCGTAAAAGTTTGAGATACGAATCCGCATTCTAAGGGTTCATAAAGTCGAAAACTTCCCAAGGTAGGAATCTTGATTGTACTGCCAGCAGCCAATAAAACTTTGCCGTTAGACGAATCGACCGTAAAAGATTGACCGGATCGGCGATGAGCCAATTTCGGATGACCTGCTTTCCCCGAACGATACCTACTAAAAGCATCTTTCAAGTCAATCAAAGCGTTTTGATAAACTCGACTAGATAACTGGTTCATCCAACCAAATTCAGGCTGTTTCTTGACGTAGTTGGTGAGAACTTTTTTAACTTCGTTGAGCACTTTCGAGTCTGTGAATTGCCCCTCGCTATACATTTGAGTCCGCAAGGTTAACCCAAAGTTAAATACTACGCGCCGGAATCCTGCGTGTCTTGCCATCAAAGTCGCTTCGTTGTTATTCAGTTTGAGCGCTCGTTTGAGGGCAAACACAAAACTTCCTCTCAATGATTAACTATGGAGAATTTTAGCAAACTATTTGGCACTTAAGTATTGCTCTTAATATCGATCGACCACAGATTCTCCTCTGCGATTATTTTAATCAGACTTACATAGCACAAATATTCCTAAAGTGACAGCCGGCTGCAGACATATTTTTACACTTCCAACTGTAGGGGGATGCTTTAGCTCGTCAATAAGGCGATGCTTGCCATTGGGGGCATGAGTCTAAAACTATACATTGGTTAACTTGCGCCAATGAGCGCGCGCACCCACTCTTAACGAGGAATATACTATGTATCAAAATTTGCCAATAAATCCACAACTGTATAACATCGGGTTCTGGCTGGCCCAAGTGCCAGTAGAGCAGACTACTACAAACACAGCAGAAGACGCAGCACTCCTTTATTCCGGGCCGCAATTTTTTATCGCCTTGATAGCTGGAGTCGTACTAGCCTGCGCTTTCCAACTCTTGCTAACAAATTTATCAGTAGCTGCGGGCCTTTCGTACATGGGACAATCCCACGACGACGGCCACCACTCGGATAGCGGCAGCCCCCCAGTCCGCCACATCGGCCGAAAGGTAGGTACTTGGACGCTAATCACCGTCACCGTTGCCCTATTCTTTGCTTGCTTGCTAGCAGTTAAGCTCAGCTTGATTAGCAGTCCCGGTTTAGGTGCGATCGTCGGTTTAGTCGTGTGGGCAGCCTATTTCTCAATGCTGGTTTGGGTGAGTTCCACCACAGTCGGTTCCTTGATCGGTTCCGTCGTCAACACTGCCACATCAGGTTTTCAAGCCATTGTCGGCACAGCAGCCTCGGCTATCGGCGCCAAAGCAGCCAGCAACCAAGTAGTCGCCACAGCCAAAGCAGCAGCAGCAGCAGTGGGTCATGAACTGGGTAGCGCGATCGACCCCACAAGCTTGCGCGAAAACGTCGAAGACTACATCCAAAGCCTCAAACCGCCAGAATTAGACATCAAAGGGATGCGTAGCGAGTTTGAAAAATTGCTTAATGATCCGCAACTAAAAACTATTGCAGCCGAAAATTTGCCGAATCTCGATCGGCAAACTCTCGTAGATTTAGTAAGTTCGCGATCGGACTTATCAAAACGCGACGTAAACCGGATTGTAGACCAACTTCAAGATGCTTGGAAACAAGTAGGAAAACAAGGGCAGCAATCAGACGGCATCGCCCAATTAGTAGACTATCTCAAATCTGCCAAATCTGGAGATTTGGTCTCAGATAAATTGGCAAGTAGAGTAGAAAAAGCCCTCAGCAATCTGGGCGGTCAAAATTCTGGACAAAGCCCGACCATGATGTCCCAAGCAACGACAATGGCAGTCAATGCTTTAATGGGAATAGTATTGGGTCGCACGGATATTTCTGACTTGGATGTGGAAAAAGTAGTCGGTCAGCTCAAAGAAGCTAAAGAGAAAGTTACCCAGCAAACTGATAAAATTACCGCTCAAGTCAAAGGCGAACCCGTAACTTACAGCCCAATTCGTGCGGACGTAGAAAACTACCTACTCAACACTTATTCGTGGCAGATGAACCCCCAAGCCATCGAGCGCGAATTTCGGGACGTTCTCTACGATCCTACAGCCGATCCTGGAACTGTGCGCCGCGAATTAGAAAAACTAAAACAGTCTAATTTTGCCGAAATTCTGGCTAGTAGAGGCGTTTTTACCCAAGACAAAATTAAAGAAATTTCCCAGGAATTAGAAGCAATTAGACAGCGCGTTTTACAAACCGTGATCTTTGCGGAGGAGCAAGAAAAATCTCGCGATTTGCAGTGGCGGTTGGAAACTTATTTGAAGCTGACGCCGAAAGAAGAACTGACAGCAGCAGGTATCGGGAGCGATTTCAAAAAAATCTTAGAGGATTCCGACGCTAGTTACGAACAGTTGCGCGATCGGCTTTCTCCTTACACCCGCGACAGTTTTGTGCAAATTCTCCGAGGCCGCGAAAACTTCGGATTCCAGGAAGTAGAACAGATTGTTCAAGAGTTGGAAAGGACGCGAGATGTAGTTTTAGCAGATGCTAAAGGTCTGCAAGAAGCAGCGCAGGCCCGACTAGACAACCAGTGGCAAAGAGTACAAGAATACTTGAAGTCTACGGGCAAAGAAGAACTTAATCCCGAAGGCATCAAGCGCGATTTGAAAACGCTGCTGGACAACCCGGAAGCGGGAATGTGGGCGCTGAGAGCTAGAGCTTCTAAGTTCGATCGCGAAACTTTGGTAAAATTGCTATCTCAGCGGAAAGACCTCAGCGAAGACCAAGTAAATCACCTTCTCGACAGCGCCGAAGAAAATTGGCACAGCGCGGTGCATGCGCCGCAAAAGTTGGCCGAAAAAGCTAAGGATCAGTACGACCATACAACAACCGCCCTTGCAGATTACCTCCGCAATACGGGCAAATCAGAACTCAATCCTGAAGGGATTCAGCGGGATTTGACAAAACTGCTGCAAAATCCCAAAGAAGGAGCTTTAGCGCTGCGTGGCCGTCTGTCTCAAGTCGATCGCGATACTTTGGTAAAACTGCTTTCTCAGAGACAAGATTTGAGCGAGGAACAAGTCAATCAAATTATCGACCAAGTGCAGGAAACCCTTGGCTCGATTGTGAAAGCGCCGCGCCGTTTGGCAAAGCGGATGCAAAGCCAAGTGCAGGATTTTCAGAGCGTTTTAGAAGATTATTTGCGTAATACGGGCAAGGATGAATTAAATCCCGAAGCCATCAAGCGCGACTTGCAACTGCTGCTGCATGACCCGAAAGTCGGCGCTTACAGTTTGGGCGAGCGCTTGTCACACATCGATCGAGCTACAGTTGTTTCTCTGCTGTCTCAGCGGCCGGATATTTCTGAAGCAGAAGCCAATCGCATTGTCGATGGAATTTTGTCGGTGCGCGATGAGTTCGCAATGCAAATTCAGAAAATACAGGAGGGTATTCAGTCGGTAATTGACGGGATTCTCGGAAAAATTCGGGATTACCTCAATTCGCTCGATCGCCCTGAACTCAACTACGAAGGCATTACGCGGGATGTGCGGAAGTTATTTGACGATCCGCAAGCCGGATTTGATGCTTTGCGCGATCGGCTGGGTCATTTCAACCGCGATACTTTAGTAGCACTAATGAGTTCTCGCGAGGACATTTCCGAAGCAGATGCCAACCGCTTGATCGACCAAATTGAAAGAAGCCGCAACAGCGTCTTGCAAAGAGCAGAACGCTTGCAGCAAGAGGCACAGCTTCGCCTCGAAAGCATCAAATTACAAGCCGAAAAACAAGCCGAAGAAACCCGGAAAGCAGCAGAAGTTGCCTCTTGGTGGCTGTTTTTCACCGCTCTTACCTCGGCCGCAGCAGCAGCCGGCGCTGGTGCTTTAGCCGTCATCCGATAAAAAAGACCCAAGTTGCGATCAGATTGCAGATAGTGCCTGATATGAGTTTCTACTGATATCAGGCACTAATGTTAGTAAAGGAGTTGATCGGGAAGTGGGAACGGGTTTTTATTAATTTGTTAGTACGGTTGAATAATGTTATGGTAAACCAGTTCCTACCCCTTTTTTGAGGCTGGTGCCAACGGTGAATCTATACATTTTAATTACCAGTTTTGATTAATTTAAAATAGAAAAGTAAAAAGCGGCTTTTTTTGATTGTTGTATATTTTATTTGCGGATGTAAATGAAAAGTCGCCGGATATTCATTACCTCTCCTATCACAATTTTTGAACGTGGTTCAGGCTTCCCGGCGGGATTTGCTTTTCGGCAGATTCTACAACTGTTGCAAGGATTGCTGAAGAATGACAAAAATCAAAACAGTTATTGGAGTGAGAACCTTTTGGCAAAGCAAACTTCGCGGGCCAGTTCCCTCTCTCCTCAATATTTTTTAGGTACAATAATAGAGAGGGTTCTCCACCCAGCACGCCTGTTCTCCCAACCGCCCACATCCCTGGCTGCGTCAGTATCAAACGCGAATTGTTTTGAGTTCGATCGGCGGTTTATGTTGAAGATGCCGATCGTCAGGTTATAACTTGTAGGTCATAGGTTGTAAATAATATGGAACTAAAGCTGTGAAAATACTACACTGACTGTGGGGGGCAACATACCGGATACCTTGGAAATACCAAGGGCTTTGCTTTCGTCAGCCCAGAAAAGTCCAAACACGCAGGCCCTGCGATCGCCAATGCTAAACAACCTACGTCTCAAACCTCTCCTGGCTAGTTGCCTATTAGCACCGTGAGGAGGGCGACGCCATGCAACTCCGAAAAAAAACACTATTAATCATCGGTGCAGCGCTGATCAGCCTGATTGTGGTTCTCTATGCCACTGCATCAACTATTTTGCTGCATGATTTTCACAACCTGGAGGCACAGTACGTCCGCCAGGATGTCGCACGGGCTTTGGACGCATTAGATGATGACTTGTCGAATTTAGACACCAGCGCCCAAGATTACGCCGAGTGGGACGATACTTACTCTTTCGTCGAAACACGGAACGAAAAATTTGTCAAGTCAAATTTCGTCGATTCGACATTTATTTACTTGAGACTAAACTTATTGGTGCTGCTGGACTCCAACGGTAAGACGATCTTCAGCAAAGGTTTCGACCTCAAATCCCAAACAGAAATCCCGATTCCCGAAAGCTTTAAACAGCACTTGACCGAGGCACTACTAGACTCATCGACAGTCGAGGGCGATCGCCCCGCAGCCAAAACAGGCGTCCTCACCTTGCCAGAAGCCAGACTGCTGATTGCCGCCAAGCCCATCTTCAACAGCAACGCCCAAGGCCCGTCGCGGGGAACGCTGATCTTGGGACGCTACCTCGACAGCAGCGAAATCGGTTTGCTTTCAGAACTGACTCACCTGTCAGTGGATTTTAGATTGCCGAGTTTAGATTTTAAAGTTGGAGCCGCGAACTACTCCGGGCACAGCGCCAAGGGGCTGGCTCGATCGAGGCAGGAGCTGGAAAATGTCAAACTCAAAATTTCCAACCTCAAATCAGTAGAAATTTTAGTCGAGCCACTCAGCGACAGCTTAGTCGCAGGATACGCCCTGATTCGCGACATCCACGGCAACCTAGCGCTGCTGCTGCGAGTAGAGACAGATCGCATCATCTACGGCCAAGGTCAGGCTACCTTGGAGCTGTTTACCTTATCAATACTGGCAGTAGGTTTAATATTTAGCGCCATCACCCTGCTGTTGCTAGAAAGATTAGTCTTGGCGAGATTGGCTTCCTTGAGCACCAGCGTCAGCAACATCGCAGCCAACGGCGACCCAAGCTTAAGAGTTCAGATGACTGGAGCAGATGAGCTCGCAAGCTTGGCCGACGGCATCAACCGAATGCTAGAAGCATTGGGCAATTCTCAAGTCGAACGTAATGAAAGCGAAGACCGCTATCGGTTGATGGCCGAAAACTCAACCGACATGATCACCAGACACGACCCCACAGGCGTGTTTGTCTACGTCTCGCCCGCCAGCCGGGCTTTACTGGGATACGAACCTTCGGAACTCATCGGCCGCGTCCCCAAGGATTATTTTCACCCCGACGATTTAGAAACCATTGCCAAAGCTCACTGGAAAGTCCTGGCCCTCCCAGTTACTTACACCGTCAGCTACCGTATCCGCCGCAAAGACGGCAAATACATTTGGTTTGAAACCACCGGCCGCACGATCAGTGATCCCCAAACCGGCGAAGTCCAAGAAATTATCGGCATTTCCCGCGACATCAGCGTGCGGAAGCAAACAGAACAAGAACTGCGAGAAAGCGAAGCTGCCATCAAAGCTTTGTACCAAGTAACTTCGGCTCCCCGTACAGACCCGCTCAACCACCTCTCTACCTTTGATTTGCGCCTCCAAGAACTGCTGGGAATGGGATGTCGGCATTTAGGCCTGTCCGTGGGAATTTTGTCCTGCATTCAAGGCGACAACTATCAAATAATGGCTGTTGAGTGTCCCGACGGGTCGATCGTCAAAGACCAAATCTATGATCTGGAAAAAACTTTCTGCGTCGCTACGTCAATGGCAAAAGAACCGATTTACTTTGAGTCGGTGCGATTTTCGGGTTTTTCCTTCAACAGCGACGATCGAGCTTTCCCCATCGAAGCTTACATGGGCATTCCCGTCACGGTGGGAGGTGAAGTTTACGGCACTCTGTGCTTCTTTTCTCCGACTCCTGTGACAGAACCGTTCCGAGCTGTAGACAGAGAGTTGGTGAAACTGATGGCTCAGTGGGTGGGAAGCGAACTCGAACGCCAGCAAACAGACGTAGATTTGGCAAAAGCTCGCGATCAAGCACTGGCAGCTACTAGAGCCAAAAGCGAATTTTTAGCCACCATGAGCCACGAAATTCGCACTCCGATGAATGGAGTCATCGGCATGACCGGTTTGCTGCTGGATACGCCCTTAACTCGCGAACAGCGCGATTTTGTAGAAACTATCCGCAGCAGCGGCGATGCCTTGCTGACGCTGATCAACGATATTCTAGATTTCTCGAAAATTGAGTCGGGCAAATTGGATTTGGAGGAACATCCGTTTGACATCCGCACTTGCATTGAGGAATCTCTAGACTTGGTAGCTGCTAAGGCTGCAGAAAAAAAACTGGAAGTGGGTTACTTGATCGATCGTACTGTACCAGCAACGGCGATCGGCGATAGCACCCGCTTGAGGCAAATTTTAATCAACTTGCTCAGTAATGCTGTTAAATTTACCGACGCTGGAGAAGTGGTGGTTGCTGTGACTGCCAAAAAGATTTCAGTGTCGGCGGCTAACGCTAAAGAACCCCCATTAATTGCTGGCGAATCGGTAGCAATTAACCCAGCATACGAAATACATTTTGCGGTCAAAGATACCGGTATCGGCATTCCGAGCGATCGCATGGATCGGCTATTTAAATCTTTCAGTCAGGTTGATTCTTCAACGAGCCGGCAGTACGGCGGTACCGGATTGGGTTTGGCAATTAGCAAGCGTTTGGCCGAAATGATGGGCGGCCGGATGTGGGTGGAGAGTATGGGTAGTGTCGCGGGCAATCCTCCTGCAGATTTTAGATCATCGGCAGTTTTTGATTTGGGATGGGCAGAATCTTGCGAAATTGCCGAAAAATATGGCTATGGCAAATCTGTACTCAGTAACAAGCCGATCGGCCACAATACGCAATCCGTTGGCTCTACTTTTTATTTTAGTACGATCGTTTCTGGCTGCAAGAATTCCTTACCACTTAACTTGAGCAATTCTCAACCTGAATTAGCTGGCAAGCGAGTCTTAATTGTCGATGACAATGCTACCAACCGCAGAATTTTGACTCTCCAAGCTCAGTCTTGGGGAATGGTGGTTAGGGCTTCAGCTTCGGCTCGTTTGGCTTTAGATTGGCTGGCTGCTAAAGAGATGTTTGACTTGGCAGTTTTGGATATGCAAATGCCGGAAATGGACGGGTTAGCTTTAGCGTCGCAAATTCGCCGATATCCTGATTGCGAAAAGTTGCCGTTAGTGATGCTAACTTCGATCGGCAGGCAAGAAATTAACCCCCCTGCTATGGAGATGGATTTTGCTGCTTTTTTGAATAAACCCATCAAACAATCTCAGCTTTACAATGTTTTAATCAATATTTTTGGAGAACAGACAACGGAATTTAAAGGGCAGCGCACTAGCGGGCCTTTCTTGCAAACCATACCCGTGCTGGCCGAGAACTTACCTCTGCGGATTCTGTTGGCTGACGATCATTTGGTGAATCAGAAGGTGGCTTTGCAAATTTTACAGCGGATGGGGTATCGCGCGGATGTGGCGGGAAACGGTATCGAAGTGCTCGAAGCTTTGCGCCGCCAGCCTTATGATGTGGTGCTGATGGATGTGCAAATGCCGGAAATGGACGGACTGGAAACTACCCGCCACATCCGCGAGCAATTTTCAGCAGATTTAACTTTAGAAAATCCCACGGGAGAATCAGAGGTTTCCGTAACTGATGAGCAATCTAATAATCGAAAATCGAAAATCGAAAATCCCAAATCGATTGAGGAATCTAACAATCGAAAATCGAAAATCGAAAATCCCAAATCGATTGAGGAATCTAACAATCGAAAATCGAAAATCGAAAATCGAAAATCGACAAGACCTTGGATTGTGGCGATGACGGCAAATGCGATGCAGGGCGATCGCGAAGAGTGTATGGCTGCGGGGATGGACGACTATTTGAGCAAGCCGATCGCAATTGAGCAGTTGGTGCGAGCTTTGCTAGCGTGTAAATCTCGATCGAACTCTGCATTCGACCGTCTGCAGCCGATCGTTTGTTTGGATGCCCCGGCGGAACAGATCGAAGGAACGAGTGAATTAGAAGTGCGATCGAATGTGGCTGTTGCGGGAAATCCACAACTGACAATTACCAATTCGCTGGCCCTCATCGATTGTGGTACATCAAATCTTGATCGGGCTTTGTCACATAGCCACGATTCCCTGAGTGCAAAGATTATAGAGGGACTGCGAGAAGTGGAAGCTTTGGACGAGGCGATCGAGATTTACCTCGAAACAGCTCCCGAACTGCTGCGAGGCATCTCTATGGCTCTGTGCAACGCCGATCCGCTGGCTTTGCGGCGATCGGCTCACTCTTTAAAATCGATTAGCGGTACTCTCGGTGCTTTTCGCTTGTATGAGCTGTGCGAGGAACTCGAAATCATGGGCCGCATGGGAACAAATGCTAACCAGCCTTTACCAGATCCGGCCTGCGCGCTTTTAGAAGAGGTTGAGGCCGAGTATCAAAGAGTCGAAACGGCGTTAAAAATAGAAATGCAGTCTGTTGATTGTTAGCGGTTAGATCCTGTTCGATTGATTTCTCATAAATTTAAGTCCACTCCGGGTAAGGCTGTCAATCTGAAGCAACATTAGACACTCGAAAGTTATCTCACCCACTCTAAGGAGGGGACTGTTAACTATTAACTTACTTTTTAGTTACCAAAACCCAATCGTCGGCTGTTTTGACAACCTCAGCATTCTGCAAACGTAAATGTTTTAAAACGGGTTTTTCTAACAGAAAATAAGGTTTAGGAAGAGATTGCCATTTCTTTTTGAGCGTCGGCGCGTCGGCGACAATAACTTGGCGTTGACTGTAAAAATTCAGCGAGGGACGGCCCAAGCGGTGAGAAGTAAACACTTGTTGACCGGCCGGAGTTCCTGTGCGGACAATTTCGGCGATCGGCTTAACGGGATAATCCTCCGCCAGTTCCCAAACCCAGTTATCTGAAGCCACCAATACTAACAGCGTCAGGTAAGTTCCCCAAATTAAAACTAATATAAACTGCCTGTCTTGGCGGTGCAGCAACACGGCCGCCATTGTCATTGTCAAACCTACAAACAGCAGCATTAACTGCAAATCTCGCTCCATCGGCACAATGTATTTCCCAATTTGCACTAAGCCACTGAAGTAAATGCAGCCGACAACACCAACTACACCCAGCACTGCCAAAATCGCGGGATGAGGCAACAAAGAAATAGCATCAAAACGTTCTTCTGCTTCCTCTTTGAGCGGTTCTGGTGGTAGCCATAGTTGCTCCCAAACTTCAGCGATATAACTGCCAACAGCAAGAGCAAAAGCTGGATAAATTGGCAAAACATACCACGGCAATTTAGTAGTCATCACAGAAATAGCCAGCAGATATACTCCAGTCCAAACCAATACTAATTTTGGCCCTGGAAAATTGCGATTTTCCCAACTCAAACGTAGCCCTTGTAGCCAAAATAACTGCCACGGCCAAGCTAATTTTAAAATTTCTAAAATATAATACCAAGGCGGGCCTTTGTGACTGCTCACAGGTTCCGAAATGCGTCGGAAAGATTCGTTAACTAAATTAGCGTGGATGAAATATTGGCCGTAGTGCAGCCATTGGGCAAAATACCAAGCAGCTACTGGCAATGTTCCGATCGCGAATCCGGCCCAAAGATACGCAGAAGTGAGGAGTCGCGGGGTATCCCAAACCAAAAAAATACAGCCCATCCCAGCCAGCAGCAGCCCCAACATCACGCCTTTAGTGAGGCAAATGAGTCCGAACCCAATTCCCGCGCCCAAAGTGTAGCGCAAGTCGCGGCGCGATCGTAGCAAACACCACATCGCCGCCAGCAAAAAACACAAAACCGCCCCATCCAACATCGCCAAACGTCCATGCCGCACCACCGGTAACAGCGTCAGATAGACGAGGGCAGAAAAAATGGCGATCGAACGCGGAGGAAACAACTCCCTGCCAATGGCGTAAAGCAAGGGCACTGAAGCCGCCGTCAGCATCGCCGGTGCCAACCTCGCCGTCAATTCGCTGACACCGCCGACGGCAAAACACAGCCCGATTAGCCAGTGTACCAGCGGTGGTTTGTTGAAATAGGGCATAGAGTCGATCGTCGGATACAGCCAATTTAAGTTGCCGCGCCAAATTTCGCGACTTACCTGCGCTGCAATGCCTTCATCCCAATCCCGCAAAGCCACGCCGCCCAGATTCAGCCCGAAAATCAGCACAGCAGCCAACAGAAAAGCCAGCATCCACACTTTGTCTGTAAAGCTGTCATTCCAGCGATTTTTCGGTTTGCGGCTTAGGAATGGAAAGATTTCTGACATAAGTTAAGAGAGTTTTGAGCGTCCCAAACTGAAGGTAAACTTAGACAGCAGTTATTTGCAACTAGGAAAATACCATGAACTTGCCTGTAATTATAGATATTATCATTGGCTTAGTATTTATCTACCTGACTTTAAGCTTGCTAGCTTCGGAAATTCAGGAACTGATTGCTACTGTTTGGCAGTGGCGGGCGGAACATTTAAAGAAGTCGATCGAAGTGCTGATTTCTGGCGGCAGCGAAGGATCGAAAGATCCCCTGCAATTTAAGCGAGTCGGACAGTTAGCCCATTCGATTTATGCCAATCCGATTATCAAGGATTTGAATCAGGGAGCGAAAGGGCTGTTATCAGAGGGATTCCGCTCTGTTACGCACCGCATGGGGGATTTTTACCACGGAGTTACGGGTACTAAAAATGTATTCGGCAATAAATCCAGTGGGCCTTCTTATATTCCAGCCGAGTGTTTTTCGGCTAGCCTTTTGGAGACTTTAAAGGTTTCTAGTTTGGTAGGCTCTATCTCTAAAACCAGATTGGAAAGATTTAAAGATTTACAATTAGCCCAAATTCAACAGATTGGAGAACATCTGAGTTTGCCGGATGCTACCAAACCGATTATTAAGCAAGAATTTAGGTGGCTGACTGCGGAGTTCAATCGAGTTGTTGAAGATTATCAAAACAATTTAGCAAGTTTGAACAACAGCTTAGATCGAATGTCGGAAAAGCTAGGATTTTATATTAAGGATTCTCAGGTTTATCTACCAGAAACCGAGCTGGGAGGGAGAGAATTTCAGAGGCAGATGGCCTTTGTCAAGGCTCGTTTTGACAGCAAAACTGAGCGGGTGGCGCTGCTAGGGCAACTGCAACCGAGTTTCAGCAATCTGTTAAATACTGTTAAAAAAAGTCAAGATACGGTTGCAGAAATTATGGATATCAAAGAGGAGAGTCCGATTTATCAACAAATTCAAGAAACCTTGGACAGTATGCCAGAATCTTTGAAACGCAGCCTTTATATTTTAGCGCAGCGCGCTGAAAAAGGCGGCGGAGATACTCAAGAGCAGTTGCAGCGGTTTCAGAAAGAAATTGAAATTTGGTTTGACCAATCGATGGAGCGTGCTTCTGGTGTTTACAAGCGGAATGCCAGAGGGGTGGCGATTTTGCTCGGAACTGCGATCGCTGTAGCTGCTAATGCTGATAGCATTCATATTATTAATCGGTTGTCGAAGGATTCGATGTTGCGATCGACTGTTAATGTGTACGCTGAGCAGTTGGTGGAAAAAAATGCTAAGACTAAATTAGATAATTTAACAAGTCTGAGAAAAGTTCAAAAGGATGTAGATATAGCTTTGGATGAGGTAGCCCTGCCTTTTGGATGGAGCGAACAGAACAGCTTGGAACGAGATGCCAAGGGGAATTTATTGTGGCTGGCTTTGATTTCCAAATTGTTTGGTTGGATATTAAGCGGCGTAGCTATTTCTATGGGGGCTGCTTTTTGGTTTGAGGCGCTCAACAAGATTATTAATATTCGCAATGCAGGGAAAAAACCGCCATCTTCCACAGAATCTTGAGCGGTGCAGTTGCGAGGCCCATCTACTAAGTGTCATACCCTTTTAGATTTTAGATTTTAGATGGGGGCATGACTGAAGACTATCGAGGTTTGAAGCACCGGCTTACAGTTGGATTCTTTTTTGAAAGTGGGATCACGGATAGGATACCGGATCGATCGGTAATTTGGCGTTTGCCGGAAGTCAGGGAAAACACGCAGAATATAAATTCCGTGCGATCGCGGATGGCAGTGCTGCAGAAATAGGGGAAACTAATAGATAGGTTAAATAAGAATGGGCGAAATAAACAAGGTCGCTGGCAGTTTCAGAAGCTCTGACTCCAAGGCTGTATCTACCGCTAAACACACTTTTGGAGGACGGAATATGTTAACTTCTTTCAGGGAAACGACTCCCGCCTCGGAATACGCAGATCCCCCATCCCAAAGCTTTGTATTCAATGACTCCAGCATCAATGAAGGTGGATATTTTGTTTCCACAATTTTGGCTGGGGAATCTGAGTGCATCGAGAAAATCACCTCCGCACTTCAAAAATCTGCCTCTATCCTTAGAGAGATTGACAAATTTGGCTCGACTTCTGGCGGCAGCTCGAACCAAGTGCAATTAGGCTTTGTTATCCTCAGTTCAGATTACCTGGAACCATACAAAAGTCAATTGTCAAAATCGCATACCTCTATGACTCAAAACAACGGACTTGGTTCGTGTTATGCCGATCAATATAGTGGTACACTCAGCAACGGCGGTGGGAGCGATCGACTGTTTGCTAATTAAGGAGAGTAATTTAATGGAGGGTATCGAACCTACCGAGAGCGACTGAACCCGAATACAATTTTAATTAGGGAGGCAGGCGCGATCGCAATCAACGATTTCGATCTGACTAAATCAGCAATCATCTCAATTCGCGCTGAATAACTTGAATCACTTTTGCAGTGAGGATGGCAGTCCTCACAGTGTCGGTAGCACCCCATAAGCCAATTGATTTCCAGCCATAGGTTCCACTTAATATTAGATCGTTTTGACCGCAAGCATCCAGGATACAAGCCCCCGGATTGATCAGTAGAGAAATAAAAAACCTGTATCCGATGAAACTTGCCCCCGAATTTATCCGTGGTGTCAATGCTTCAATTCTAAAATCTAAAATCGATTGACTGTTAGTAAATGCAACCAAACGTCCTGGTAATCAGTATTTAGGTGTACCGCCCACCTAGCAGCTTCAAAGCATATAGAATTCTTCAAAATCTACATAATTCAGTTTTCCCTTGGATGAAATACAGCTAGGGAAACTCTAGTGCATTGTGCCTCTACGTAAAATATCACAATCAAATAAAAACTACTCAATATAATTAAGAGGAGTTATTCTGGGGGAAATTACCTCCACCCTTTCCGACTACCTGAAATCAGGCTACTTTTAGCCAAATAATGTCGCAAAAATTTGATGGTACAACCTAGATTGATTTATTTAAATCTGCAATATAAATATTGTAATATCTTCCCATCGGTAGAGGTCATAATTTTCATTATGATCAATAGATAAAATGTAAATGTGGCTCAAAATAAATCAACAAAAATATTTTTAAAATGACGCCATTTCCAAATTAGGTGTTAAGATATAATCAAATAAGTCTGATGAGATTACTCCGGGGTGTATCTACTAATAATGCCCTTAATGGAGTCTCCAATATGAGTTCTACATTCGCTCAAGTTAACTCACAATCTGCTTTTGAAAAAGTGCCACTGCGCTCCTTAGTCTTCATTGACTCCAGCGTGGAAGATTACGAGTCACTTACAGCGGGAGTGCTGCCGGGACAGCAGGTAGTAATACTCGATCGCACCAAAAACGGCATCGAACAAATCAGCTCTGAAATTGAAAAATACGCCTCTACTAACGGGGCGATAGACTCGGTTCACATTATTTCTCACGGCAATTCTGGCAGCCTACAACTCGGCAATACTGCTCTGGGTTCAGATAACATAGAGCAATACAAAAGCCAGTTGGAAAAGTGGCAAACTTCACTAGCCCCACAAGCAGACATCATGCTTTACGGCTGCGATGTAGCAGGCGGTACAGGTGCTAATTTCGTCGATCGCTTCAGTCAATTAACCGGGGCTGACGTTGCGGCATCCACCAACACAACCGGCAGCGGCGGCGACTGGAATTTAGAATTTGCTTCTGGCCAAATTGAATCTCCCTTAGCCTTGCAGGCCGATGCGATGGCAAGTTACCCAGGTAATTTAGCTACGATCGTAGTAGCCAACAATAGCGATAGCGGGCCCGGTTCATTAAGAGCTGCGATCGCCACCGCTGTTGCAGGGGATACAATTACCTTCGCTCCAGGTTTAGCCAGCCAAACCATTACCCTCACCAGCGGTCAACTCGATATTCCCGTTGGCAAAAACATCACGATTGACGGCGCCGCCGCACCCGGTTTAACTATCAGTGGTAACAACGCATCCCGCGCCTTTTTTGTCAATGCCAACGTTGCGACTGCTACCACTTTTGCGGTCAAAAACCTGATTATTACTAACGGCAAAACGGCTGATCGAGGTGGCGCGATCGGCACAACCGACGAAGTAAACCTCACAGTAGAAAACGTTCAGTTCAACAACAACGTCGCCGATCAAGGCGGTGGCGCAATTTTCGGTAATTTCAACAATACCCTGACTGTTACCAACAGTAAATTCAATGGCAACGTGGCTACCGCAGCTAACGATGAACGTGGTGCAGGTGCGATCGGCTTTTTGAGTTTCAAAACTTTTACAGTCACCAACAGCGACTTCACCAACAACAAAGGAATTAACGGCGGGGCAATTAACAGCCTTCAAGGTAAGCTGACAATTGACAACTCTCGATTCATCGGCAACGACACCACAGCAGCCACTTTCGCCACAGGGCAGCCCAATTCTTTCTTAAGAGGTTTCGGCGGCGCACTTTATACCGATCGAGCCAGCAATCCGAGCGAAGCTTCCGGCACAATTAAGATTACCAATAGCGTATTTCAAGACAATAAAGGTCGAGGTGAAGGAGGCGCAGCTTATCTGTTCACCGGCAGCCAAGACAAAGTTATTTTGGAAAAGAGCACCTTCCAAAATAACGAAATTCTGGCGCTACCCGGTGGAAACCCTGGAAACGGTGGTGGGGTAACGATTTTGAGCGACAGCACCAACCAGGGATTGACCATTACCAGCACCACCTTTGCGGGCAACAAAGCCGGCAATCAAGGTGGCGGCCTGTGGACACGCAATGCCCCTGCTACGATTACTAACAGTACGTTTTCTGGCAACTCCACGGCGTTTGCTGCTGGTGATTTCAACAAACTCGGCGGTGCAATGACTCTTGGTGCACCCACAACCATTCTCAACACGACGATCGCCGATAATTCTGCAGGCTGGGTTGGTGGAGGTATCTTCGCCGATGCCAATAATGTCACCCTCAAAAACACGATTCTTTCCAACAATACAGCGGCTAACGGAGGAAACCCTTGGGGCATTCAGCAACACGCCACCGCCCAATATAGCGATCAAGGAGGGAATTTTCAGTGGCCGGTGATTGACACCGATACCAAGGTGACGACAAGTGTGACGATCGCAGACCCCTTACTTGGCCCTTTGCAAACCCTCAACGGCGCTTTAGTCAGGCCGCTGCTGATAGGAAGTCCGGCAATTGATAAAGGGGTTGCCACCGGCGCACCCACTACGGATCAGCGCGGCGTGACTCGCCCTCAAGATGGCGACAGCATTCCAGGTGCGATCGTGGACAGCGGCTCTTTTGAATTGGGAGGTAGTGTCGTCCCAGTGCCAACTCCCACACCCGCGCCGGCGCCAACTCCCACACCCGCGCCAGTGCCAACTCCCACACCCGCGCCGGCGCCAACTCCCACACCCGCGCCGATCCCAACTCCCACACCCGCGCCGGCGCCAACTCCCACACCCGAACCGGCGCCAACTCCCACACCCGCGCCGGTCCCAACTCCCACACCCGCGCCGGTCCCGACTGAGACTCCGACTCCGGCGCCAACTCCCACACCCGCGCCGGCGCCAACTCCCACGCCCGAACCGGTGCCAACTCCCACGCCCGAACCGGTGCCAACTCCCACACCCGCGCCGGCGCCAACTCCCACGCCCGAACCGGTGCCAACTCCCACGCCTGCGCCGACTCCGCCGCCAACACCAACTCCCGCACCGACTCCAACTCCGGCCTCAGATGATTCCCTACTCGATAGCCTCAACGCCCCGCAACTAGATCCTGCCACCATCACCCCCAACCCCGTCCAACAAACTATCAACGGCGGCGAGGGTACCGATTTCATCATGGGCGGTGTCATCAACGAGTCAATTAACGGACAAGCCGCCAACGATACTCTCTACGGCATGGGCGGCAATGACAACATTGACGGCGGCGCAGATAACGACTCAATCTTCGGCAATCAAGGCAGCGATTTCATCTCTGGCGACGCTGGCAACGATACCATCTACGCTGGCAAAGATAATGACACTGTTGTTGGTGGTGAGGGCGACGACTTTTTGAGGGGAGATTTAGGAAATGATACAGTTGCCGGCGGCGGTGGCAACGACACGCTTTTTGGTGGCAAAGATGACGATATCTTACTCGGTGAAGATGGTAACGACTACATTTTAGGCAACTTAGGAAATGACACAATTAATGCTGGAAACGGCAACGATATTGCTTTTGGCAATGAAGGCGCAGACCTAATTTTTGGCGATTTTGGAAATGACACGCTTTACGGCGGCAAAGAAAACGACAGTCTCGATGGCGGTGAGGGCAACGACTTGCTGTTGGGTGGCAATGAAAACGATGTGCTGTTCGGCGACACCGATAACGATACGCTTTACGGCGGTAAGGGTAATGATATTCTCAGCGGCGGTGCTGGGGACGATTTCCTTTCCGGGGATATGGGGGACGATACTTTGACTGGTGGTTCGGGAAATGATGTGTTTTTCCTCAATCAAAGTTCGGGTAGCGACATCATTAATGATTTCCGCAAGGGAGAGGATTTAATTGGGTTGAATTCTGGTTTGAGTTTCAATCAACTCAGTATTACTTCCAGCAACAATCAAACTTTGATTACTGTGACGGACACCAATCAATTGTTGGCGAAGCTTAACAATATTACTCCTGGTATTCTCACCGCTAGCGATTTCACTCAGGTAACAATCTAACTGCCTGGGGTAGGGTGCGCTATAAGCAGCCAGCGCGCTTAGAAGTGGTTAAGAAAGCTCTCAAACTCTTGAAACTTGGTGGATGACGTTAGCGCAAACCGCCCCTACGGGGGCTACGCCAACGAAGAGGAGCGATCTGATTCTTTTCAACTGCGATCGGTAATAAATCTTGTTTATTGCCGATCGCCCACACCTAGAATGAGGCACATCCGTCTATTGCAATCCTGAGCTGGCTAGCCATAAGTAGGGTTTGCTGAATAATTGATCGCAGACCACTAGCAGGAGCGATCGATATATTCAAGGTGAGTTAAATATAA